>JAHIQC010000166.1 GCA_018902765.1 Actinomycetota bacterium
AGCTGGCGCCTTGGGCGAGGAAGCGCATGAACTGCTCGAAGACAAATCGGTTCGTACTCGTTCGTACAGTTCGCCGACCTTCGAGCGGTTCCAGGTCTGGATCTTGGAGAAGTACCCGACGATCCGCGTGACCCCGTATACATCCATCGACCCACACAAAGGACACTGGGTCTTGAGGCCTCTTGAGGTCCGCTTGCAGCTCTCGCAAACAGTGAACTCAGGGCTGAACGCAAGCTGCGAGCATTGAGTGTTGCGGAAGGTCTTCTCAACAAACGAGCGAATCGAACCGGAATCCGGCTGGTTTTCGCCAAGCCAGACATGCACGATAGCGCCTGCTTCAATAAGCGGGTGGAAGCGGGACTGCTTCTCGACTCGCTCTATGTAGTCCACATCCGCGTCAACAGCTATATGAATCGAGTTGGTGTAGTAGTAGTTGCCGCTAGCTACATCGCCCTTCACCACGGCAGCCGTCTGCGCTGGCCAGTACTTCATATCGAGCTTGGCGAGCCGATATCCAGCCGACTCAGCAGGGCTCTCCTCTAGGACCATGTTGATCCCGTAACGCTCAGAGAGTTCCTTACCCTTAAGGTTCATGGCAGAGATGACCTTCAAGCCGAACCTGAGGGCTTCAGATGACTCGTGAAGCTGCTGCCCGGTATGGACCTGGACCAGCTCATTCAGACCGATGAGGCCAGCCAAGTAGGTCAGGGTATCCATCTTGAGGTACGGCTCACCGTCGAGCTTCTGTGTAAGCAGTCCCAGTGGTCCCTCGTCTCCCAAATCCATCAGCTCTTGGATGAAGGCACGCTTCTGAATATGTGCCTTGGCAACGAGCTCCAGTGACTTGTTGAGTTCCATGAACAGGGCTTGATCGTTTCCCTGTGCCTTGTATGCGATGCGGGGAAGGTTGATCGTGACGTTCTGTAGGGCCGAGAAGCGCATCCTTTCCGGCGTCGCGGTCTCGCTGAGCTGTTCAGCGCTCAGCTTGAGTTTGAGACGGCAACACTGGGAGACGGTTACTTCATCACCGCGATCGAACACGAAGTACGTGATCCCCTGGCGACTCGCAAGTTCGCACGCGAGGTCGAAGAATTCCTCATGCCCGGGCGTGAGGAAGAAGTCCTCGTTGATGTGAAGGAGCGGCTTGGGAAACACGAATGTCTTCCCGTGAGCATCTCCACGCATGTACACGTTGAACATGGCGCGCAAGAACGCCTGCGCCTCGTGCTCGTAGTCCTTGTAAGTCTTTCCCGTGTATTCGCCACCGGGGCCTATCGCGGGTGTGTCGGCAAAGTGGCGCGGGATGTTGTAGTACAGGTTGAAGTCGGTGAAGACCACCTGGCTGCCGCGGGCGCCGGCCAGCTGGTTGAACTCAAAGATGAGCATCTGAGCGAGCTGATCGATCTCGTCTTCTGACTTGCCGACCAAGTAGGGAGCGAAGAATATATTCACGGCTTCCCAGCCAACCGCGCCGGCGTAGTGCGCCTGAAGCGCGGCAGCCATCTTGACCATATGGCCGATGAGCACTTCCGCGTGCTTGGCCGGCTTACTTACGCTGGTGATGTTAGGAAGGTTGAGACCGTATTTCTTCACATACTCAAGCGAGTGACCACCGCAGTACGGACGAACAATGAATCCGAGGTCATGAAGGTGCATGTCGCCCACATAGTGAGCCTCGGCGACATCCTCGGAAAAGACACGGCGAAGGGCAAACTCCTTCAAGATGGTCTCGGCGATCGTCAGATTGATGGACTCGGGATTGTGAGTCGTGTTGCTGTTCTCTTTGTTGGCATTGCTGATGATCTGCTCGACGTCCCACATCGGAAGACCAAGATGGCTGTGCTTCTTGTGAGCAAGCGTCATTCCCCGCTCAAGCAGCTCAAGGTCAACCATCTCGCGAATGATCGCCGTATTGATTGTCATGAGATTGGTTCTATCGATTCGATCCTCGACAGCCTCAGCGATCTGCTCTGCAACCTGAGGGGCGAGACTTGCCTCTTTGACGAGAGAATCGCTGATCTTGGAGCGATCCCATGCGTCTATCTCCTGGCGCGAGGTCGTTGATACCAGAAGCGCAATATCCATAGAGTCAGCCACGCCACGGCTTCCGGTCGGTTTGATGACGTTGACAACGCGCTCCATAACCATGCCTTCGCTCCCCATCCTCATATCCGCTCAGCACGTACGTCCAAGCGCGACTGTCTATCCTTTGCGGCTAGTTGAGATCCCTCAGTTCCTCGTAGAATTCCTCGAGGTCCTGGAATGACTTGTATACGGATGCGAACCTGATATATGCGACCTTGTCCAAGTCGCGCAGTCTCTTAAGAACCATGTCGCCCAATGCTTTGGCCGGAATCTCATAGCGAAAGGCGTTGTGCAATTCCGTCTCGACATCGTCGATGAGTGCTTCAAGTCTCTCGGTCGTCACATTTCTCTTGGTCGTCGCGACAACCAGTCCACGCATGATCTTCCCGCGATCAAACGGCTCCATCGAGCCATCCTTCTTTACAACCTGGAGTGGCATCTCTTCGCGTCGCTCATAGGTGGTAAAGCGTTGCACACATTTCAGGCATTCGCGCCGTCGCCTGATAGCGTCCTGTGACTCCGACACACGGGAGTCCACAACCTTGGTCTCATCATGACCACAGAACGGACAGCGCATTGCCTCCACCCCTACATCTAGGCTGACTTGGACGTTAGCACACAAGATATGGGGTTACAACGAGGTTTGCGAAGCAATTCTGCGGCGCCGGGGCACGCGTCGAGAAACGACGGCTGACCAAGGTGGCCGGCCAGCACAAAGCTTATCGGGAAGCCATCGCGGTGAGGTCGTTAGCTGCGCACGGCACGCGGAGCGTCTGGCCAACGAAGAGCACTGAGCTCGTCATTCCATTCGCAGCCTTGATCAACTCGACTGTCTCGGAAGTGCTGGCACCAGGCACGGGATTCTGAGTAGCGAGGTCCCACAATGTCTGCCTCGCCTGAACCTTGACTGTTGAGGTGGCCCCAATCGCACCCACGCGCGGCTGAACCCCACGGTACGCCGCCAAGACGATCATCAAAGACATGAGCACCAGAAGCAGCAGTTCGGCTCCGGTGAGCCCTCGGGTCTTATGCGTCGCTCGGACGGCGGTGTTATCGTGCGAGCCGTTCCGTCGAGTGCCTGTGCTACGTTCCATTTCACTCCTCCAGCCCTCTGCCTTCAGTGAACTCAGGCTACACAGTGGGTCTGACATCAACGCGCCATGTGGTCGAACACGTGTTCGCACTGAAGTATATCGAACATATGTTCTGTGTCAAATATGGAGTGTGTCGTACTCAACCCGAACGCATCGAACGCATGTTTGCGCGCATCACACGGGTTCGGCTAGACTGATACGAACATACTTTCGCCTCCGAGGGGGTCTCCGATGACCTACACGCGCGAGCTCACGGCTCGGCAGCAGCAGATTCTTGATCTGATTCGTGCAGAGATACACCGCTGCGGCTATCCCCCGTCTGTTCGGGAGATCGGCGAGGCGGTAGGTCTTTCGTCCTCATCGACTGTGCACTCGCACCTTGCGGCCCTAGAAGCCAAGGGCTACATCAAACGTGATCCCAGCAAGCCTCGCGCAATCGAGGTCTTCGACTACCGTGATACCGACAGGGCCATCGACTACGGACAAGTGCGCGCCGTTCCGCTCGTGGGGCAAGTTGCTGCCGGCTCCCCGATCCTGGCGGCGGAGAACATCGAGTCGACAATGTCATTGCCAGCCGAGATGGCCGATGAGTCCACCTTCATCCTGCGGGTTCGCGGTGAATCCATGATCGAGGCGGGAATTCTCGACGGAGATTTTGTGGTCGTGAAGCAACAGACCACAGCCCAAGACGGCGATGTTGTCGTTGCGATGGTTGCCGACGAAGGTGCCGGTGACCCCGAAGCCACGGTCAAGGCCTTCTACCGTGAAGCCGATCGAATTCGGCTACAGCCGCGCAACAGCAGCATGGAGCCGATCTACGCTCGCGACGTGTCGGTGCTTGGTAAAGTGGTAGCGCTGTTCCGACGGCTCCCGTAGTCGTTGGCCTAAGCGACCAGCTCAGACGTCCTGCAGCCCCTGTTCAACGCTGTCTTCCACAGCGGGGCTCAGATACGGCTCAAAGCGGCTGATGAACTCAGAGGGGACGCTCAAGACAAGGCCGGTGCCCTCTCCGGTATGTCGCTCGGAAACCACCTGTGCGCGCTCGTGAGCGAGCTGAACCAGCTCTCCCCGGGTGTATGGGATGAGCACAGTCATCAGCCGAGTCCCTCGCGAGGCCTCCTTGGCGATACGTGCTAGTAGCTCCTCAAGCCCTTGACCAGTGAATGCCGAAATGAACACCGCATCGGGATGTCTACGTGACAACGAGTTCATATCCTCGGGACTCATCACGTCGCATTTGTTGACCACGAGCAGTCTTGGCTTGCGATGCGCATCGATCTCATTCAAGACCACGTCAACGGCGTTTGCCTGAGCTTCAGCCTGAGGGTGAGAGCCGTCGATCACGTGCATCAGCAGATCAGCCTCGCGAACTTCGTCGAGGGTCGACTTGAAGGCCTCAACCAATCCATGCGGCAACTTATGTATGAAGCCCACCGTGTCAGTGAGTGTTATCTCGCGCCCCTCAGGCAGGTCCAGCTTGCGCGTGGTCGAGTCAAGGGTGGCAAACAGCTGATCTTGGACCAGTGCACCTGCGCCGGTCAGCGCGTTCAGCAGCGTTGATTTACCCGCATTGGTATATCCCACCAGTGAGACCCGAAACACCCCGGAAGAAGCACGTTGATGTCGCTGCACCTGTCGATTGGCTGACACCTGCTTGAGATCTCGTTTCAGATCCGAGATACGACGTCGCGTCAGTCTACGATCGACCTCCAGTTGAGACTCACCTGCGCCGAATCGCGCACCACGGCCGCCACCCAAACGCTCGGCCTCCAGGTGTCCCCACATCCCTCGCAGACGTGGAAGTACATATTCCATCCGGGCAAGCTCGACTTGCAGCTTGCCTTCACGACTCTCGGCATGCTGAGCAAATATCTCGAGAATGAGAGCGGTCCGATCCAGTATCCGCGCACGATCGATCAAGTCCTCGATGTTCACCTGCTGCGAAGGCGATAGGTCGTCGTCGAATATCACCGTGTTCGCTTGCATCTCTCGGGCCAGATCAGCAATCTCCTGCGCCTTGCCTGGACCTACGAATGATCGCGTGTGCGGATGGTCGAGCTTCTGGGTCACCGTGCCCACGACATCGCACCCTGCCGTGTGGGCAAGTCGGGCCAGCTCAGCCAGTGACTCATCAAGCGGCCACCCATGTCGCGCATGGTCAACAGCGACGAGCACCGCGCGATCGCGGTGCTCGTCGTGAAGTCCACTCAACTCGAACTGCTCGCGCTTCAAGGCGCGGCCTCCTCGGAAGGTTCTAAAGTGTGTTCTTGATGCGCTCGATCGCCTCTGCGAGACGGTCGTCGGGAGTCGCCAAGGATATCCGGATGTATCCTTCCCCACTGGGGCCGTACGCATTGCCGGGGGCGACGATGACGTTGGCCTCTTCAAGAATCTTGGTCGCGAAACTCGCAGAGTCATAACCTGCGGGAATCTTGGCCCACACGTAGATAGTGCCCTTGGGCACGCGCGCCTCGATACCGATCTTGCCCAGCGCGTCCATCACGATATCGCGGCGACGCTGGTAGACCTCAGACATCTCGAACACTATGTCCTGAGGGCCGGTCATGGCCTCGATTGCAGCATCCTGGACAGCCGTGAAGGCGCCTGAGTCTATGTTGCTCTTAACGGTACCCAGAGCCTTGATCGCATCCTTGTTGCCTGCAGCGAATGCGATACGCCAACCGGTCATGTTGTACGCCTTCGAGCAGCTGAACAACTCAATGGCGACATCCTTGGCCCCGGGACGCTCCAGAAGGCTCGTGGGGCGATATCCGTCAAAGCCGATCTCTGAGTAGGCGTTGTCGTGAATCAGCAGCAGGTCATGCTTGCGGGCGAACGCAATGGCCTTGTCAAAGTACTCAGGAGTGGCGATGGCAGAGGTGGGGTTGTTCGGATAGCTCAAGAACATCATCTTGGCTTTGGCGAGGACCTCCGGCGGGGTTGACTCGAAATCGGCGAGGAAATCATTCTCCTCGGTCATCGGCATCCACCAGGTCTGACCACCGCACAAGATGC
>JAHIQC010000167.1 GCA_018902765.1 Actinomycetota bacterium
CAACGCGCAGCACGACGATCAGGTTCACGGCCGAGTCTCCGAACTCATAGAACCGCACGAGCGGCTCCCAGTCGAACACGGCGCCTTCAGTCTCTCTTTGTGTGGCCGCGGCAGCAGCCACCGTGACGCGCTCGACGTGTTCAAGGTCGCTGTCAAACGCGACGCCCACGGGGACCGTGATGGTGTGCTGCTCGTCGAGTGAGGTGAAGTTCATGATGCGGGATTTCGCTATCAGCGCATTGGGCACGATCACGAGATCGTTGGAGACCATCTGAATGGTGGTGTTGCGCCACGTCACGTCGCGCACCCAGCCCTCCTCGCCGCTCTCAAGGCGGATGAAGTCGCCGGGGTCGATCTGGCGGCTCATGAGCACCTGTATGCCGCCGAAGAGGTTCTCGAGCGTGGGCTGGAGCGCGAGCCCGATGGCCAAGCCGCCGACGCCAAGCGCGGTCACGAGCGGGGCGATCGAGACCTGCAACGCAGCGAGCAAGATCACGAGGCCGATAACCCAGATCATGCCGCGGGCGAGATTCACGAAGATGGTGCTCGACGGCAGCAGGTTGTCTTCGCGCGAGGTCACGATGCGCACGATGCGCCCGGCCAGTATCGCGAGCTTAGCCGTGACCGCGAGGATCGCCACGACCTGTGAGGTAGTAGATGTGAATGCCGAGGAACCTGAACCCAGTTCCAAGCTCGGCGTAGCGAGCCGTACCCCGATGAGCAGCGCGGCCAAAGTCGGCAGCCAGTGTGTGGCTCGCGCAACGGCGCCGGCCACCTGATGCTTGGTCGTGCGAGTACGGGAAATCCAGATTCGATAGACCGTGAAATCGATCAGGAAGCCCGCAAGGGTGAACAGGCCGACCTTGATCGCAGCTCCACTGTAGATGTCGAACGATGATTGCAGCACGGGCAACCTCCTGTCGCGGACATCGTAGCATTCGACGGGCGCGTAAGGTTTTGGGGGGCGGGCCCCGCAGCCGACTTGAAACATAGAGCGGGTTTCCTTCTACTCTTGGTGTGTCTAAGACCCAGAGAAGAAAGGAAACCCGCATGCACGATGATACATTGCTCCTGAAATCGATTCTGGTGGAGTTCTGTTTGGAGCGCATCACGCGCTTCGAGGACTTCGAGAGAGCCGAGACGAGCTCACACGAAGATGTGCTGAAGACCCTGGCCGATGCGATGTCTGAGGCGCTCGAGGTCTTCGATGCGCAGCTGCTCGCAGACAGGCCTGAGGGCTGGCGCGTGAAGGACGCCCGCTCCCGCTCGGTCTTGACTGAGTTCGGCGAGGTGACCTTTACCCGCCGTGTCTACACAGACGAGTTCGGGGACCGGCGTACCTACCTCGACGAGATCGTGTCCCTGCGCCCCAGAAAGCGGCTGTCCCCGGGAGCGTTTGGTGCCCTCGCCCTGTTCGGTGCCGAGATTCCCTACGAACGTGCGGCGAAGATGCTCTTCCGGCACTGCGCGGGCGATGTGTCGGGGATGACGACGATGGGGGTGTTGCGCGAGACCGGCGACCTGCTCGAGGTCGAGTCAGAAGCGCGGCGCCGAGAGCTCTTCGACGAGGGGCTCCTGCCTTCCGGATCACGCCAGAGCGAGGAACTCAGGGTCGAGGCTGACGGGATCTGGGTGGCGCTTGCGCGGGCCAAGGGTCGAGGTCTCGAGATCAAGGCGCTGTGCGCCTATGAGGACAAGAACGAAGGTAAACGCGTCGGAGTCGTGCACCACGCCCTCGTGGGCGCTCCGAAGCGCTTCTGGGAGGAGGGCGTGGCGCACCTGGCCGGCCACTACTCGCTTTCCTCGCTCAAGCGCTGCTACACGGGAAGCGACGGCGCGAAGTGGTGCGGCGCTCTGGCCGATCACCTGCACGGGCCAAAGATCATCCACAAGCTCGACCCCTGGCATCTGAATCGCGCGATCACGACGGCCTTCCCGGAGCCGCAAGACGCCGCGCCGCTTTTCGAGATGCTCAACGCCGGTAGGATCGACGAGCTGCTCGAGATGCTCCGCTTGCGCCTGGACACCGGTTTGGGTGATGAGGCCAAGACGCGAGTGCTGATCGGCTACATCAGGAACAACCGTGCTTCGATAGAGGCGGATGCACCGAGCATGGGGACGATGGAGGGGACCCAGGCACATCTCTACGCCGCCCGGATGAAAGTGTGGGGAGGCGCATGGTCGAGGGAGGGCGCGAGCGACATGGCGCGCATCCGGAGCACTCTTGCCTCCGGAGATATGCTGCCGGTGCCGGTGAGGGAGCAGGCGTTTCGAGCGAAGGACCGCACGCGGCGATCGGCGATCCTTGAGAAGCGGCACTACGGATTCAGCTACGAGATGGTACGCTCGGACGGTAAGGGATACGAGCCGCCGGCGGGACACCTGATGCCGTTTTCGACGCGTCAGCCGTTCCGAGGGATGTTCAATCCCATGAACTGAGAGTAGACCCCCCAAATTCTTACGCGCTCGCATTCGACTGAGCCGTTGACCCTCCGCCCATCCCACGTTAGACTACGCTTCGCCCTGTGCTCGGGCTGTACCCGAACATGGGACGGGCCGTTAGCTCAGTCGGTAGAGCAGGGGACTTTTAATCCCAAGGTCGTAGGTTCGATCCCTACACGGCCCACCACATACGCATATCGCCCCCATCGTCTAGTGGCCAAGGACTCCGCCCTTTCAAGGCGGCAACAGGGATTCGAATTCCCTTGGGGGCACCACAAAACCGCAGGTCAGCGGCCTGAGAATCCCTGAAGCGTGCTTGGAATCGGGTACCAAATCACGCCCTCCTGAGAGGCGCGCAGAGGACAAAACCGCAGCTCAGAGTGGGTGCTGCTCCCGCTCAACCGCCTCTCAGTAGTCCCTGTTGCTCAAGAACGCCGTTGTCGCCCGATTTGTCGCCCAAACTGCCACGAATCGATCCGAAGGCGTGACGCAGCCGTGCCGGAGTGCATAGAAAACGGTGTTTGCCTTGGATGTTTCCAAAGAGTATTGTGTTTCCTGAGTGGGAAACAGATACGTCGGAGGAAACATGGGCACGGTCAGCGCAGACGACGAATATCGTGACTTGGAGCACGCCCTTCGGGACATCTTCCCGGACGCCGCACTTGAGGTGAGTCCGAGTCAGTCGCGAGGGCGCAGATCAGCCGCTCAAGTGGATGTGCACCTCGCCAGCGGGGACGTGCGTCTCCAAGTCGAGCTGCAGCGCGGCGCCAGTCGGGCGCAGCTGATCGATGCTGTCGAGCTCGCGCGTATTGCTCCGCTGCAGGGCGACTCCTCGATTCCCGTCATCGCCTCCCCATACCTCAGCCCGGCCAGCCAGCAGTTGCTGCGCGACGCGAACGCAGCGTTCATCGACTTCGCGGGCAATGCGTGGCTCGCGGCGCCGGGGATCCACATCGACCGGCGTGGCTTCGCGAATCCGGCAAAGGAGGAGCGGGGGCAGCGGGACCTCTTCTCGGACAAGGCGTCGCTCGTCTTGCGCACCCTTCTCGTCGCGCATGCGCCGATGGGCGTACGTGAGATAGCGAGCGGGGTCAGCTCGACAGACGAGCGAATCAAACTCACCCCGGGCTACGTGTCCAAGGTGATCGGGGAGCTGGAGAGACGCGGCTACGTGTCCAGGCGCGACGAGAAGGTCGTGCTTCGCCACGCAGAAGAGCTGTTGCGCGACTGGACCTCGGCGTATCGAGGTCGCCGTCGGCCGGTCCCGGCAAGCTATTTCATCCTCGCGCCGAGCGCTGAAGACCTCCTGCCCCGCGTCGCGGACGCGTTCGACGCCAAGGGTGCCGACTACGTCCTCACGGGTCACGCCGGTGCGAGTCTTGTTGACCGCTACACTGTGTTCGACGTCGCAGACGTCTACGTCAGGGAACTCGAGGACGTGGTGCCAGCGCTCGCAGACCTCGGCGGACGGCGAGTCGAGCGCGGCGGCAACGTCAACATATCGGTGCCCTACTATCGGGAGTCGGCGTTCTACGACCGGCAGATGTCGAAAGGCGGGATCAAGGTGGTCTCCGACCTTCAGCTCTATCTGGACCTCTACGACTATCCCGTCCGTGGCCGGGAGCAGGCCGAGCACCTCTACGAACGACGCCTGCGCTCGCTCGTCGAGCGGGATGATCGACCGTGAGCCGGCTCGACCCGCTCCTTGCGCGCGGCCTTGCCGCCATCGAGCCCTACCTCGACGTGGTCGTCGTCGCCGGTGGATGGGTGCCGCACATCTACGAGCTCCTCTACGATGCGAACGCGGCCGGTCGATCACCTCGA
>JAHIQC010000168.1 GCA_018902765.1 Actinomycetota bacterium
CCGCCGGGATCTCATCGAAAGTCGCAGCCGAATCCTCGGGCTTCTTCGTGACCTTGTCGGCCACGAGATCCAGCGTCTCTTGCGCCTTCTTCTCGGCCACATCCAGACCGGTGCGAACGCCGTCGACTGCCTTGCCAACGACTTCCTTGGCTGCAGGTGCCACTTCGGCCACCTTCGTGCGAGCCGTGTCGCTCACGCCTTCGACCTGCTCCTTGAGACGATCGCGCGCCGCGTCGATCTTGCCGCGCAACTCTTCGGTCTTATCGGTCGCGACCTCACGGCCCGACTCGTAGACCTCGGTGACCTTGTGAACGCCAGTGTCGTACAGGTCCTTGCCCTCTGACCAGTACTTGTCCGCGCCCTCAGCGAGCATGTCCCGCGTGTCCTTGCCGGAGCGAGGAGCGAACAGGAGTCCGAGTGCTGCACCAATAAGTCCGCCCAAGAGGAATGCCCCCAGGACTCCGCCACCACGCCTGTAGTCTTGCATCTTTGCGCACCTCCGTGAATCGAGGTCGGAACCGACAGATTTACCTATGTAAGCAGGTATGTACCCCACTTCACGCGAGTCATCATCCTTTGCGAGACAACGATTCCCGTATCAAATGTTCTACCACATCTTGGAACGACATGCCCGCAGATTCCGCAGCCATGGGAAGTAGTGAAGTCTCCGTCATCCCGGGAGAGGTGTTGCACTCAAGCACATAGGGGACGCCGTCCGCGCCCACCACCATGTCGGCCCTGCTCACATCGCGACAACCGAGAAGTGTGTGGACTCGAGCGGCGAGCCGCTCCACCTCGGCGGCTACGTCCGGATCGAGCCGCGCCGGAACGTAGTAGTCGGTCTCGCCGCGGGTGTACATGGCCGAAAAGTCGAACAGCCCGCTCTTGGCCTCGATCTCAACGGCCGGCAAGACTTGGGGCCCATCGGGTCCGTCGAGCACCGAGACCGCCAACTCGCAGCCGTCGACCCACTTCTCGACCAAGGCCGCGTCCGAGTACGACAGCGCGCTCAGGAGCGCCTCGGCAAGTGCCTCGGGCGCATCGATCCGCGCAAGGCCCAACGCCGAGCCCTGCTTGGTCGGCTTGACGCACACCGGAAAGCCTCCGACGGCGTCAGGTATGAGGTCGAGCGCGGTGGCCGCCCCCATCTCCTTGAACGCGTCGGCAGTAAGCGTGATCCATGCCGGCGTCGGAATCCCGTCCTCGGCCATGAGTCTCTTGGTGAGCGACTTGTCCCATGCCAGCGCGCTCGCGGTCACTCCCGGCCCCGTATACGGTATGCCGAGGAACTCGAGCAGCTCTTGGATCGTGCCGTCCTCGCCATACTTGCCATGAAGCGCGATATAGCACGCGTCGGGGCGCTCGGCACGCAAGGTCGCCACGAGCTCCGGCGTCACGTCGAGCGGCAATACCCGGTAGCCAAGCGACTCGAGCGCCGCGCACACGCGCTCCCCGCTCTTGAGCGAGACGTCGCGCTCCAGCGAACGCCCTCCCATGAGTACCGCGATCTTCTCCCGGTTCATGCTGCCCCCTCCGAGCGGTCCGGCAACGCACCGGCCGCGATGAATGCACGGTACAGTTCGAGGCGGTCCTCAAGGACCTCGGCAAGACGCCTGATCCCTTCGGTTATCGCCTCGGGTTCAGCGTAGCAGAATGCCAGGCGCATACAGTTGCGCCCGCGCCCGTCGGGATAGAACCCGTCGCCGGGCACGTAGGTCACTCCGTGTTCGACTGCCTCGGCGAGCATGGTCTTGGTATCCAAGAACTCCGGGAACTCGACCCACACGAAGAAGCCGCCTTCGGGTCGGGTCCAACTGGCTTCCGGCGGGAAGTACTCCTCGAGCGCCGCGAGCATGGCGTCCCTGCGTTCCGCGTATGTGCGTGCCAGGCCCTGCAGCACTTTGCGCCAGCGAGTGCCCGCGAAGTAGCGCTCCGCAGTGACCTGAGCGAATGCGCTGCCGCACAGATCGGCGGCCTGCTTCACGAGCAGGACCTTGGCCAGTATCGGCTGCGGGGCGGTCATCCAGCCCAAGCGCAGCCCGGGCGCGAATATCTTGGAGAACGTGCCCAGATAGATGACCTCGTCGTCCAACGCCCGTAGCGGCTTGACGTGACCGCCCTCGAACCGGAGGCGCCCGTAGGGATCGTCTTCGATCACGGGGATGTCGTACTCGCGCGCAAGTTCCAAGAGACGTCGGCGGCGAGGTGCCGAAAGCGTCACGCCGCCCGGATTCTGAAAGTTCGGGATGGTGTAGATGAATTTCGCGCCCTGATATCCAACCGCGCGAAGCTCGGCCTCCAGCAGGTCCATGCGCATCCCCTCGCCATCCATCGGGATGCAACGGATGTCGGGCTGGTAGGCGGAGAACGCCTGAAGCGCGCCCACGTAGGTCGGACCTTCACAGATCACGACATCGCCCGGGTCCAAGAACGTCTTGGCGAGCAGGTCGAGTCCCTGCTGTGCGCCGGCGGTGACGACCACATCGGCTGCGGCTATCCTCACACCGGTCTCGGCCATGAGCTCGACGATCGTCTCGCGCAGCTCCACGCGGCCGTTGCTCGATCCGTACTGCAGCGCCTGCGCCCCCGCATGCACTACCGCTCCGTGAGCGGCGTCGGCCACTGCGTGCGCGGGCACCGCCCGAACCTCGGGCATACCACCTGACAGGCTGATCATGTCGGGTCGGCTCGCCGCTGCGAACAGGTCACGCACGGCACTGGACCGCACATCCCCGATACGTTGGGCGTAGCGCCCTTCCCATTTGTCGAACACGACTCTTGCGGTACCCATCGACTCCACCCCTACTTGCCGAGGAATAGAAAAGACCCCTTTTCGCCGATAGGGCGAGGGGTCAGTCGCGGTACCACCTATCTTCGTCCGTGCGAGCCGCCTTCGCGCCTCGCTCGGACCTCATTTGCCGGGATACCGGTCCGGCACCGACCCGCTTCCGGTGGCACATGCTGTGCCGCCCTGGCGAGGGATCTGTGGAGGGGTGGCTGGGCGCGACACGCCCTCTTCCCTCACATCCTTGGTGATTCCTATTCGCCTCCAAATCGTTCAGAGGTTGGGGCGTAGCCTACCACCGTGCTTGCGAGCAGGTCAAACGCCTGTGCTGGTCTACTACATGTGTCCCACGACCAGTGCGGTCGCCTGCCCTAGTGCCTTCGCGCAGGCCTCTGGCGGTGCACCATGCAAGCTCACATGAAACACTCCAGCGCCGTCACGAGCGAAATCCCACGTCGTGCGTCCGTGCAGCTCACGCCGGGGGATCCCGGATACAGCGAGCAGTTCAAGCGCGATGTGCTCGACCAGATGGGGCGTTTCCGTATCAGCGAGCTCTGCTGCGATCCCATGCGCGCTGCCGCATTCGCACGGATGGCGCACGAGCCCCGGCAGGGCCTCGAGAATGGCATCGGCCAACCCGGGCACCGACGAGGTGCGCATGAATGATGGTGACGAAACAAACAGCGTGGCGGCGCAGCCGTCGGCCAACGATTCGAACGACTCGATGCGAACGGGAGCGTCAGTCACCGAACTAGCTGCGAGACGCGCGTGTGCCCAGGTAGTAGGCCAAAGATACGATGCCCACCGCGACCACGAGTCCCACGATGGCGACCTTGGTGGACTGCTCTTCGCGGAAGCGCTTGACCTCGGACAGCGCGATGTCCTTCACCTCTTCGGCATGATGCCGAACGTCGTCGATGGTGATTCGGTGCTCAAGAGTCTCAGAAGTGTCTGGCGTCATTTCTGCATCAACCTCATCTTGATCGCAGTGAACACGACGGCGCCGATCACGAGCACGCCACCGATCACGAGCAGTGCGTAGGAGTAGCCGATCGCGTCGCCCAGAACCATGAACAGCCCCACGGAGATGAACCCGATGCCGAGGAACGCCAGTCCGGCTGCGGCCGACGCGGATGCCACTGTCAGCCCGAGGCGCTGTATCGGAAGCACAATCTTCTCTCGAACGACCGCCTCGGCCTCTTGGCGCAGCCAGTCGACCAGGGTCTGTAGCAGATCTGCAGCAGCGTCGATCACGGTGCGCTCCTGCGGAGCCGTTGTCTCATCGCCCAGTTCAGGCATGGCATCTCCGACCTGTCGTCTTACGGTGCAACGATGGTTCGTGTCTCTAACAAAGATACCCCAAATGTTATTATCCGCGGCGCGAAAGAGCCCCGGCCGCATGGCGCGGACGGGGCTCGACTGAAGACTATATGGAAGAGACTACCTGCCCAAGATCCGATACTTGACGGTTCCGACGCCGCCGAAGCCAAGCGCGGTGGCGGTACCCGGGCCCAGATCAAAGGTACGTCCGCCCACGAACGGCCCGCGGTCATTGACCACGGCGGTACAGGTGCGGCCCTTGTACTCGAACTGGATGCGCGTGCCAAAGGGCAGCGAGCGATGAGCGACGTTCATCATGCCTTGCGTAAGGACAGCGCCACTGGCGGTCTTGCGACCGTAGAAGCCGGGGCCGTACCAAGACACGCGCGCAGATTTCCAGCCATCCGAGCTGGCGGCCGCACGTGACGGCTTGGTCGTCGAAGCTCTGCGAACCGGAGCCTTCTTGGCAACGACCACGGGGGCGACGGCCAGAACAGCCGGGGTCCTCATGGCCGATGTCAGTGCCATCGAATCGGCAACAACAACCTTGTCATCCGCGTCCACGGGGGCTGCAATCGGAGCGATGAGCTCCTCGCCCACACCGAGAGTGCCAAGCGGCTCGGACACGGGTGCTGCGTCTGCCCGGGAATGGGTCGCTCCGATGCCGAGGATCACACCGGTCAACACCGCAAGGGTGCCCAG
>JAHIQC010000169.1 GCA_018902765.1 Actinomycetota bacterium
ATGTACCGCGCAGTCGCGCTCACCGCGCTTCGGCGTGGGATCGACCCGGACAACGAGCAGGGAGTCTCCACGATCGCTCGCGAGGCGTACATCGAGTTCGTCCATGAGTCCGGCTCGGCCGTCCCCACACGCATTCTGTTCGATGGCGAGGACGTGTCATCTGCCATTCGCGCGCCGGAAGTAGACGATGCCGTAAGCTCCGTGGCGCGCCTACCACGTGTGCGTGAGATTATGGTCGTGCGTCAGCGTGCGCAAACCTCCTTAGGTGATCTGGTCGCCGAAGGCCGGGACATCGGAACCGTTGTGTTCCCTGACGCTGAAGTAAAGGTCTACCTTACTGCCAGCCCCGAGGAGCGGGGACGCCGTCGTCACGCTGAGCTCTACGAGCGCGGCGTGCACGTTGCGCGCGAAGAAGTGCAAGGTGCGATGGCTCAGCGGGACAACGCCGACAGCACGCGCAAGGCCGCTCCGCTTTCTGCCGCCTCCGATGCGCGGGTTGTCGATACTACCGACATGTCGACCGAGCAGGTTGTTGAAGCAATCGCGGCGATGGTCGAGGGCCGCCGATGACCACTCCCGATGTCCTAGCAGATCCGCGGAGCTTTTATGCTGCCCGCTTCGTCAAAGCGACCGTCGGCAAGCTGCTGATCGCGGCGTTTCGCGTTCGCGTGATCGGCCAAGAGAACGTGCCTGCTACGGGCGCGGTTCTAGCCGGCAATCACGTGTCGTACGCCGATCCCGCACTGCTGTGGTGCATTGCTCCTCGGCAGTGTCACTTCATGGCGAAAAGTGAGCTGTTCGAACACGGAATCATCGCCTGGGGGCTACCGCGCCTGTGGGCGTTCCCGGTCAAGCGTGGGCAGGCCGATCGCGCCGCCATCTCAGCTGCGACTGAACTGCTCAAGCGCGGCGAGCTTGTGGGCATATTTCCTGAGGGCACCCGAAAGAAGCACGACAGCATGGGCGAGGCGCAGCAGGGTGCGTCATTCATCGCGATGCGCGCCGGGGTTCCGATCGTCCCTGTGGGCATTCAAGGCACCGAGCGCATCAAGCCCAAGGGTTCGCACTTCATGCGCTTCCCGAGGGTCACGATCCGCTATGGAGAGCCGGTGGCGTTTACGGACATTGACGAGGCCGCGGGCGACCGCAAGCGTCGTATGGAGCTTATGACCACCGAAGTGATGCGACGCATCTCAGGCCTTCTGGCCGACGAGAACAACGGGTAGAAGGGGCGCACATGCGCGTTTTGGTCGCTACACATGCAGGCGTTTGCTACGGCGTCGAGCGAGCCCTCAAGATGGCCGAGGAGGCCGCAGCGCGCGGCACGAACGTGCACACACTCGGCCCGCTCATCCATAACCCTCAGGCTGTAGCCGACCTCAAGCAAGCGGGCGTCGAAGTGGCCGCATGCCTGGACGAGGCCGCAGATGGCACATTGGTCATCCGCAGCCACGGAGTCGACCCCGCGATCATCGACGGGGCTCGCGAGAAGGGTCTCGACGTGGTTGACGCCACCTGTCCGCACGTGAGCAAGGCCCATGAAGCTGCCGAAGTCCTGAAGCAAGGGGGCTACGCGGTGATCATCGTGGGGGAGGCCGACCACCCCGAAGTCGAGGGCATCATGGCCCACGCGGGCGGCGAGGTGCTCGTGGTGCAATCAGCCGCCGAGCTGCCCGATCGCCTGCCCTCCAAGCGCGTCGGCATCGTGGTCCAAACCACGCAATCGGCCTCGCGTCTGGCGGAGGTCGTCGACGCGGTACTTCCGCGCGTCCGTGAGCTGCGCGTATTCAACACCATCTGCTCCGCGACGGCGCAGCGTCAGCTTTCCGCCGGGGAGCTTGCTCGCCAGGTCGATGTGGTCGTGGTCGTTGGCGGGCACAACTCAGGCAACACCACGCGCCTGGTCGAGATCTGCTCGAGCGTGAATCCGAGCACCTATCACGTGGAGACTGCCGAGGAGATCGACCCGGTCTGGTTCCAAGGCGCGGACTCCGTGGGTGTGACGGCTGGAGCATCGACTCCCGACAAGCAGATGCAAGGCGTCATCGACGCCATCGAGGCGATGGGGTAGGCATGGATTCCTCGGCAGAATCAAGGGCTGTGTATGGCTCAGAAGTGGCCGCCGGATCAGGTGGTCGTATCGCGGCGGTCGCTGACGACTCGGCGGCCTCTCGCGCTGGTGTCGTGGTCGGCGACCGTGTGCTGTCGGCTGACGGAGCGCCGCTTGACGACATCATCGATTGGCAGTGGTACTCCGATGGCGACCAAGTCGCGCTCGAGCTTGAGCGAGAGCCAGGTGAGCGCGAGAACGTGCTGCTTGTGCGTGAGCCGGGACAGCCGTGGGGACTGGACTTTGCTGACGTGCTCTTTGACCGCGTGCGCACCTGCCGCAACTCCTGCGCGTTTTGCTTCATGTCGCAGCTGCCGAAAGGCTTGCGGCCGGCGCTCTATCTGCGTGACGACGATTTCCGCCTGAGCTTTCTGTCGGGCAACTTCATCACGCTCACGAACCTCACCGACGCCGACTTCACCCGAATCGGCGAGCAACAGCTCTCTCCTCTGTATGTCTCGCTGCATGCGGTCGATCCGGAGGTCCGCGCGCGGCTCATATGCGCGCACGAAGATCGCGCGCTGGAGCGCTTTGACCAGCTACTGGCCGAGGGTATCGACCTTCACGTGCAGATCGTGCTCGTGCCGGGAGCCAACGACGGAGAGCAACTCGATCGCACACTCACGTGGCTGGCCGAGCGCGAAGGCGTGCTGAGCGTGGGCATCGTGCCGCTCGGGTACACGCGACACCAAAGCACGTTCGCCGTCGGGTACGAGGACCGCATCGATGCTGCGATGGTCATCGAGCAGGTCCAGCGCTGGCAGTTCGCGATGCGCGAGCGCGATAAGGTCACGTGGGTGCATCTGGCCGACGAGTTCTACCTCAACGCCCGAGCTCCATTCCCCAAGACCGAATGGTACGACGATTTCCCGCAGTACGAAAACGGCATCGGGTTGGTTCGCAGTTTCGTCGACGAGGCCTTGGACCTGCGCGCCGAGATCACAGCGGCCTTGGCAAACCTGCCCGCCGAACAGGACTCCGTCACGCTCATCACCGGCGTGATGGCCGCCACCACGCTTGCGGGCGCCCTTGAGGCTTGCGAGGGCATCGGACGCGTGCGGCTGTTGGCGGTCGGGAACCGGTTCTTCGGCGGGAATGTGAGCGTTACGGGGTTGCTGGCGGGTATAGACATCGTCGACGCGATCGCCAAGCACCCGCATGAGGGGGCCTACCTTTTGCCCGACGTCGTTTTCAATGCCGACGGGCTCACCTTGGATGACATGACGCTTGCCCAGATCGCCGAGCAAAGCGGTGCAGACATCCGTCTGGTATCCTGTACCGCTGGCGGATTGCTCTTTGGCTTGATTTCCGCTGCACCCGACTCAGACCAGAAGTAGGTGAGCGCAGTGGCGCTACCCATCATCGCGGTCGTAGGACGTCCCAATGTGGGCAAGTCTACGCTCGTTAATCGTATAGCCCAGACCGCTGACGCCATCGTTCATGAGATGCGCGGCGTGACGCGTGATCGCAGCTACCATCAGGCCGACTGGAACGGTCGCGAGTTCATGCTCATCGACACCGGCGGCATCGAGCATGCGGCCGACGACCCGTTCGCGGAGTCCATCAAGTTCCAAGCCCTCGTGGCTGCCGAAGAAGCCGACGTCATCGTAGTGGTGGTCGACGGTAAGACCGGCGTCATGGACGAGGACATGCAGGTCGCGAAGCTCCTGAAGCGCGTCAACACCCCGACGTTCCTCGTGGTCAACAAATCAGACACTCCCGGTGACGACACCATGTCGCATCAGTTCTGGGCGCTTGGCATGGGCGAGCCATGGCCGGTATCGGCTACCCACGGCCACGGCACGGGCGATCTGCTCGACGCGCTGGTGGACGCTTTGCCGCCCGAGATTCCGCACGCTGACGACGACGCGATCGGAGTGGCCATCATCGGCCGCCCGAACGCAGGCAAGTCATCGCTTTTGAACCGCCTCATCGGTCGCGACCGCGCAATCGTCTCAGACGTGGCCGGCACGACGCGCGACTCGCTTGACGCAACGATCGAGCACGAGGGCCGCATGTACCGGTTCGTGGACACCGCAGGCCTTCGTCGCAAGTCCCAGATCGACCAGGATGTTGAGTACTACGGCTTTGTGCGCGCGATGCGCGCTATCGACAACGCTGACGTGGCGCTGCTTGTGATCGACTCTGTCATCGGCATCACCGACCAAGACCAGCGGATCGCTCGCTTTGCCGAGGAGCGTGGCTGCGGCCTTACCATCGTCATGAACAAGTGGGACCTCATCGACGATGAGGAGAAGCGCGAAGAGCTCAAGTATCACCGCGAAGAGAAGCTCGGCTTCATCAGTTACGCTCCGGTGCTTCGCATAAGCGCGCTTACCGGACAACGCGTGCATCGCGTGTTCGATACTATCGATAAGTGCTACTCGTCATACAGCATCCAGATCTCCACGAGCGCTCTTAACAAGATGCTGACCGAGCTGCGCGATTTCGGGCACACCGTGAGCAAGGGCAAGCAGACGCTGCGCGTCCACTACGTTACTCAGACACACCAAAAGCCTCCGGTATTCACGTTCTTTGCCAATCACCCAAGGCTTGCGAACGACCAGTACAAGCGTTACATGGAGAACAGACTTCGCGAGCATTTCGACCTGACGGGAACGCCATTGACCGTCAAATTCAAACAAAAGGACTGACAGCACAGTGGAGCTCGCTCTTCGCGTCGCCCTCATACTCGTCGGCTCGTATCTGGTCGGCGCGATTCCGTTCTCCTTGCTTGTGGGCAAGCTGTTCTACAAAGTCGACTTGAGGCTGCAAGGTTCGGGCAATCTGGGTGCGACTAACGTCTACCGAGTGTTCGGCTGGAAAGCCGGGCTGTCGGTGGCGATTCTCGACATCGCCAAAGGCTCGGCTGCGGTCGGGCTGGCGGCTCTGCTCACTCCGGCGGAGTTCGTGTCGATGCAACAGGATTGGCTGCTGATCGTGGCGGCCATGGCTGCGGTGGCGGGCCACTCGTACTCACCCTACATCCGCTTCAAGGGCGGCAAGGGCGTAGCCACAGCTGCCGGAGCGCTGCTCTTTGTGACTCC
>JAHIQC010000170.1 GCA_018902765.1 Actinomycetota bacterium
GACCTCCGCGCGGGCGGAAGCGTCACTGGCCGGCGTGTACTTGCGGCTCTCGCGTGCCTTGAACCAATCGGCTATCGGCATGTCTTTGCATGGCTCCTTGCGTTGTCGGGATCGAATGGTCATGACCCCGGCGTCTGTTCGTGCCTATGATATCGCGACACCGCCCGAGTTCCCCCGAACGGTGCCGCGCATTTCTATTTGTGCTGAATCCTATATGCCCTGTTCCGACTCGTTCGGCTACAGCGAGAAGTCCTCGCGGCCCTCAAAGATCGCAAGAGCGCGCTCTGCATCATAGTCCGCAAGCGTGATGGCGCTAATCGCCTTGGTCAGGCGAACCGCCTCTCCGAGCTCGCGCTGGTGGATGTTGCGCCCCGTGGCGTTTCCGACCGCACCGCCCACGTGGATCTGTTCCCACAGCTGAGCGAGGAAGGTCTTCGCGTCCACCGTCGAGCCACCGGCGCACACAAGTCCCGTACGCCCGCTGGCCATCGAGGCCTCTTTGAGCTTCTCTGCCGAGGAACCTGCGTCGTCACCCTTGGGCGGGTTGACCTTCACGAAATCCGCGCCGAGACATAGAGCGGTACCAGCAGCGCCTGCGATGAGATGCGCATCCTTCTCGTTGGCAACGGCCTTGCCGCGCGGGTACATCCACAAAACGACGATCAGGCCGTTGTTGTGCGCCTCGGCGATGATCTCGCCGGCTTCCATCATCATCTGCGACTCGTACTCTGAGCCGATGTAGATGGTGTAGCCGATGCCGACGACGTTGACACCATTGGCACGCATGGCCATGACGGCCTCAAGCGAGTACAGCTGCGGCGAGTAGGGATCATCCTGATGCTTCTCGGGATCCTGGCTCGTCTTGATCAGATGAGTCTTGCTGTTCATCTTCACGAGGTAATTGATATCGGGATAATCCGCTGCGTATGCGGCAACAAGTCCGCGCTGCCCGGCGAGCACACCACACACACCCTGCGAACCGATGCGGAACAGGTGCTCGGGCTCCGCGTCCTCGGCAGCGATACCTTCGCCGAAGAAGTCCTCGTTCAAGTGCTCTATCTTCTGGTCACACGCAAAAAGCATCAGACGACCACTGCCGCGGGTCGCGGCCATGTAGTTGTCGATGTAATCCTCCCGCACATCGGCGGGCACGTCCGCAGGAACGCGAACCTGGTTACGATTGATCTGGGGCATGGGACTCCTCCTCGAATCCTTGGTGCCGCGGTGCGCCTTCGCTCCGCGTCCGGCATCCCTCGTTGTGGCGCGCTTCGATTCAGGCCTCGCGCGCCGCCAGTACAGGGTAGGCGATGCGGGCCATGTTTTCTATAGCCGCAAGGCTCAGGATTCGGTCGCGGGCAGCGTCAGGCGCATGGCGCGATGGGGTGTTCCGGTCCGCGCGGACAGGAACTCCTCGCCATAGGACTGAAAGCCGAGCTGCTCATAGAAGCCGATCACGTGGACGCGTGCGTCCAGTGTGACATCGGAGCGTCCGAGTGATGCCGCCAGCTCAACAAGCTCGCGCACGAGCGCCACGCCCACGTTTCGGCCTCGCCACGCGGAACTGACTGACACCTGAAAGATCTGGCTGTGTCCGTCATCGAGCCAGATGCGGGCATAACCTACGATGTGCCCAACGGGATCGAACGCGGCCAGATGCCGGTACGTGCGCCCGTCGGTATCGGCGATGAGGGCGCGCGGCAGCTCCAGATCGGCATAGAGGGACTCGTAGCGAACCTCGGCGGCTTCTTCGTACTCCGGCGTGCCGGGATAGATGAAGGCGAGCGTGAAACCGGGATCGAGAGAAGAGTTGGAAAGCATGCGCGAAGACGCCTAGAACGGCATTTTCTCGCCGAGGACTTCCTCGGCGGCGGAGCGCAACGATCCGATCTTCTGGGTGTCATCGGGTGTGGTCGAATTCACGATGGACAGGAAGAATCCCGCCTTCATGCTGATGAGGCCCTTGGTCTTGAAGTCGTCGAGTCCCTTGCGGGAGATCACTTGCTCGACTGCACTTACTGCTTGGTAAAGCTGTCCCACGGTGCTTGGCACCCCCTTGGGCTGATGTGCCGCCAAGCGGCTCATCTACCCAATACATCGTATTGCGTGACTGAATCCTTGACACCTCTGCCCAAACGCACGCCCTAATTGCCGACAAGCGGCAACCAACGTGAGTCAAGCGGTCGGCGCCCCCCGACCCGAACTCATCCGCGATACCGATTTGTCACCGGCATACGACGGTCTTTCCCAAACGCCTTGGGGGTGATCTTGATGCCCATCGGCCCCTGGCGTCTTTTGTACTCCGCGAAGTCTACCAGCCTACTCACCTTTTCGACCATACCTATGTTGAATCCTGCCTCAACGATGCGCTCAACGGAGAGGTCCTGCTCCACGTACATGGCCAGAACCGCATCGAGTTCGTCGTAGGTGGGCAACGAATCCTGATCGACTTGATCGGGCCGCAGCTCCGCGCTCGGCGCCTTCTCGATGCTCGCGACCGGAATCACTTCTCCGTCACGATTGCGCCACCTGGCCAAAGCGTAGACCCGCGTCTTGAACACATCCTTAATCGGAGCGAAACCGCCGACCATGTCGCCGTAAAGCGTCGAGTAGCCTACCGACAACTCGCTCTTGTTCCCCGTGGCCAGCACCAGCCACCCGAACTTGTTGGACATCGCCATAAGCAAGCTTCCACGGACTCTGGCCTGGAGGTTCTCCTCGGCAACATCGGTATCTCGCCCTTGAAACACCGGCGCGAGCGCCGCCTCGAAAGCCTCAAACGGGCCCTCGATGCCGACTTTCACGACGTCGATGCCTAGATTGGCCGCGAGCGCCACGGAGTCATCGATACTTCCTGCCGAGGAATAGCGGCTGGGCATCATCACGCCATGGACATGCTCGCTGCCAAGCGCGTCGGTCGCGATGGCGGCGGTGAGCGCCGAGTCGATGCCGCCTGAGAGCCCCAGCACCACGTCGGAAAAGCCGTTCTTGTGCACGTAATCGCGCAGGCCGAGCACGAGCGCCGCGTAGACCTCTGCCTCCGGGTCGGGCACGGGTGCCGGAGTCTCGGCCGCGCCGAGCTTGGCCCCGGGAGTGAAATCGGCTATCACCAGGTCCTCGGCGAAGGAGGCTCCGCGCGCTACGACCTCGCCGGCCGGCGA
>JAHIQC010000171.1 GCA_018902765.1 Actinomycetota bacterium
CGCTGGTTGTCGAGAATGGTTCGCGAATGCAGTCGTTGAGCCGTGCGCTGTTCGGCTCGAACGTCGGTGTCGTGATTGATCACGTCCCGAATGCGTCGCTCGCGCCATGGGGTCGGGCCCCCTCGAGAGGTTGGGCGGGCTACAAGGTAACAAGTGGTCTGCCGGATGTCGCAAGCCGCGCGGTGCCCGATATCTTCTACTTCCTCGCCAGCAACTGCATGCTGATGCTGGTTCCCATAACGTTCATTGCGGCGCACGAGCCGTATGGAGTGCGCTTGGCCGCCGCGATTCTCAGTGTGGTTCCGTTTGGATGTATGCTTCTTCGCCGCCGAGTGGCTTTGGCCGGTCTCTTGGGCGCGCCGAATGATCACATGTATCAGGTTGTTGACTCTCTGTTTCCTTGGGTGGGGCGAATCGATGCACTTGGGCGTCCGCTGTTCGGATACCTGTGGCGCGGGAACGCGTGGGTGGGATACCCGTGTCGCAGGAACGGCCACCACACGGTCGTTGTCGCCTTTCGCGATCACTCTGCACTAGCGCCCGATTTGCCCCTGCTTGATCGGGGTATGTGGCGCCGAATGCTCTGGTTTGGTGCTCAGTATCCAGGGTCGTCGACTGCTGACGCTGATGCCTAGCGTTCTGCAAAGGGGCCACGCCGTCGAGCATGTGTATTGCACCCATGCCTTCCTGATTGCCCGGACTGGCGCTTGAGAGTCGTGCGGTCCGATGGGAAATTATCTGGCTCGGGCGGATTACCCCTTCGAGGGTTCACTCGAAGACCGTTGGAGCCCCAGGGCCTTTGGCGCTGAGGTGATGTCGCCCAGAGGTCGCCTGTTGCATCCTGGATGGATCAGAACGTCGCGGGTTGCCACAGATCTGGACAGCTCTCCTTACCATTGATGACCTGCGACAAGATGGTTCCCATCGGTGCTGCACCACGCTCGATGAAACCCCCGCTTTGGGATTCGAATTCCCTTGGGGGCACCATAAAACCGCAGGTCAGGGGCTGTGTTTGGGTCGACTTCGGGCCTGAAATCGGGCACCAAATCGTGCCGTTCTGAGGACCATGCTGAGGGCAAAACCCCAGCTCAGAGGCCATTTCTGCTTCATCGTGGTGCCCAGAAATCCCTGTTGGTGGGGATCGGCCCTCGACGCCGGCTTGGTGCCCGATTTGGTGCCCGAAGTAGCTTGGCATAAAAAAGACTACAGTTGTCGGTAACTGTGGTAACTTATATGCCATGAGGACCCCATCGGACATGGAGCTCGCACGCGCGACGGCCGCCTTCGAGAGTGCTGGCGGAGTGCTCGGCACCTCCGAGGCGCTTTCCTCGGGCATCGAGGAGCGCACGCTGTACTGGATGCGTGATGCAGGCCTCGTCGAATCGCTCTCCCGAGGCGTCTATCATCTTTCCGCGTCGCCGCTGCCCGCATACCCCAGCGTGGCCGCGGTCCTCAGGCGTGTCCCGCGCGCCGTTCTCTGCCTGGTGAGCGCGCTGGAGTACCACGGGATTGGCACCCAGATCCCGGCTGCCGTCCAGATTGCCCTGCCGAGGGGAGTCAAGGCGCCGAGGATCGCCTACCCGCGTATCCAGCGGTTCTCGATGAGCGCCGAGGCTATGGCGGCCGGCGTCGAAGAGCACGACATGGACGGAACGCCCATCCGGGTGTTCGATCTGGCCAAGACCGTCGCCGACTGCTTCAAGTACCGCAACCGCATCGGACAGGACGTGGCCATTGAGGCACTGCAAGAGACGATCCGTTCTCGCCGCGCGACGCCCGCGCAGGTGATGCGCTACGCCAAGGTCGATCGGGTGGAGCAGGTCATGGGCCCCTACGTCCAGGCACTGATGTGAACATGGGGACCGCGATCGAGATACGCCGCCGACTGAAGGCTCGAGCAGTAGAGCTGGACCTGGACTTCCAGCAGGCGGTTCTCTACTACGCGATGGAGCGGTTCCTCTTCCGACTGTCGCACACACAGTGGTCGGATCGTCTCCTGCTCAAAGGCGCCGTCATGCTGCGCGTGTGGGATGCCGCCGTCGCGCGGCCGACCCGCGACATCGACTTCCTTGGGCGCGTCGACAACACCCCGGAGGCGATCCGCGGCATCGTCGCCGAGTGCCTCTCGATCCGGCTCGACGACGGCCTCGCGTTCGAATCCGAGATTCACGCCGAGCCCATCACGGTTGAGGATCGGTATCCCGGCGTCCGCGTGAAGATCGCAGGTGACTTGGGCGGAGCGCGGTTCGTGCTACGCCTCGACGTCGGGATCGACGACGCCGTTGTGCCGGACCCTGGTTGGGTCCGCTACCCCGCTCTGCTGGACGACGAGTATCCGAGGATCCTCGCCTACCAACCCGCCACCGCCATCGCCGAGAAGTTCCAGGCGATGATCGAGATTGGGCTCGCCAACAGCCGGATGAAGGACTATCACGACATCTGGATGCTCTCGCGCACTCTGGAGATCGACGGTCAGGATCTTGCGGACGCTATGCGCGCAACGTTTCAGCGCCGCGACACCGAGCTGCCAGCCGAGACGCCGGCGGAGCTCACGCGCGAATACACCGGACAGGCGGAGACGTCACGGATGTGGGACACCTATCGGAAGGGATTCTCCGCATCGGCTAGCGGTCTGCCTGAGGATCTTCAAGACGTAGCCGACGCCATTGCCGCGTTCTTGATGCCCGCTTCCATCGCGGCGGCCAGCACCGGCGGCTTCGCAAAGACATGGACGCCGATTACGGGATGGGCGCAGAAGGGCTGACGGTCCGGAGGACCCGTGGTCAGCTCGACGCCCTCCGATTTGGTGCCCGATTTGGTGCCCAAATACATGGTGACTGTTGGTACTCGTTGGGACCTATTGGGACTCGCCGCAGCTCCGCCGTACCAACGAGTCCCAATAGTCACCAATAGTCACAAGCACAATCAGGATTCGAATTCCCTTGGAGGCACCAGTATAAGCGCAGGGCAGGGGGGTGAATCCTCTGGCCTGTTTGCGTGGATGACGCGTTGCCTAGGCTCGTTCGACCTGTCACGATGTCCCCCAAGCATCTACGAGGGGGTCGAAGGTCGGATTGGTTAAGCCAAGGGTGTTCGGCGCGTGTTTTGCGGTGTCGATCGCGTTACTCGTGGGACTCGCGGTATTTCCGTCAACTGCGAGGGCCGACGTCACCCTCATTCCGGACACGGTGGGCTCACGCGATGTTGTCTACGACGAAGCCCGCAGTCTCCTCTACATCAGCCGCGGCCAATACATCTACCGGCATGACCCCGCGACAGGGGTGTCTCTTGCGCCCGTGATGGTCGGAATCGACTTGATGGGGATGGACCTCGATGCGTCAGGGGACCATCTGCTGGTCGCTGACCGGGTCGGGGCGGGCGTGACCGGTGCGGTCCGCCGAGTCGATCTGGACGACTGGTCTGTGGAGAGCCTGAGTTATCCTTTGGAACCCGGGGAACTGGGCGGGTTCGCCGTCGCGGCTGGGTATGACGACAGCATCGTGGTGAGCGGTTTGTACTCGGGATCGGGATGGATACCGTTGCGTAGGCGAGATCCCGAAACAGGGACGTGGTCGACGCTTCAGGTCAGTCCGGCAAAGAGCTACTCAGGTGCGATGCTGAAGGCAAGCGCCGATCGCCGGACGATTTGCATCGCCGAAGCGAACAATTCCTGGGGGATCTACGGGTACTACAAGCCGGCGACGGGCCAGCTGAGCATGCAGGGCATGTCCCGGTTCCTCTACGAGATCACGGCGAACGCCGATGGCACGCGCATGGTGGTGCCGAGCTACCAGGGTCTCGCGATGCTCGATTCCGGCTTCGCGGAGGTCGCCGATATCCCTGAAATGGGGGTCTACCTCAACAGCATCTACTCGCCAGACGGGGACACCCTCTATGCGGCGACTGTGTATGGTGTGGACGTCATTCACCCCGCGACCGGCGAGCTGCTTGCGGAGATCGGGTGCCCCGGACTCCAGTGGGTGGGAAACCAAGCGATGCAGATAGGGCGCATGGCCATCACACCCGATGCTTCGAGGCTGTTCATCACGACACTGGACGGCGTATATGTGCGCTCTGTCGATGGGATCGCCGAACCAGGCGTCCAACGCATTGCCGGGGCCGATCGCTATCTCACTGCCATCGCGAACTCCAAGATGGCATACCGCGGAGGAGCGGATGCGGTTGTGATCGCGACCGGCACGAACTGGCCTGACGCACTCGGAGGATCGGCGCTAGCAGGGGCACTCGACGGCCCGCTGCTGCTCACTACAACGTCGGATCTGCCCGATGCGGTCGCCGCTGAGATTAGGCGACTCGGGGCGACGAAGGCGTATGTCCTCGGAGGACCCGGCGCCGTGGGCCCGGGGGTCGAGGTTGAGCTCAAGTCCATGTTGGGCCAAGCGAACGTAGTCCGATTGTCAGGGTCCGACCGATATGCTACAGCTGCTCGCGTTGCGGATGAGGTCGTCGACGTCGCGAACACGCTCGGTTTCGGCTATGACGGATCCGCGCTGGTCGTCACCGGCGGCAACTACCCTGATGCGCTTGCAGGAAGCCCACTCGCGGACCAGATGGTGTGGCCTGTTTTGCTTGTCCGCCCGACCACGGGCGAACTCTACCTCCCCAACGGAACGACCGACGCAATCATCCTCGGCGGGAAGGCAGCGGTGGGACAGGTCGTCGAGGATCGACTGAAGGCCGACCTAGGCGAGGATGCGGTCATCCGCATCGCCGGTCCGAACCGCTACGCCACCGCGGCCCTTGCTGCAGAGCACGGTGTCGCGATCGGAATGTGCTTCGACCGCGTCGGTGTGGTCTGCGGCGAGAACTTCCCCGATGCGCTCTCCGCTGGAGTGGCGCGTGGGGCATTCGGCTCGGTCATGTTGCTCACGCGCTCCACCGACCTTCCGCCTGAGACGCAGTCGATCCTCTCAAGGAATGCCAAGAGCATCAGAAACGCCTACATTATCGGTGGCACGAAAGCCGTGAGCGACAAGGTCAAGGCCGCCGTCGAGGCGGCCATCGGGTCGTAGCCCCATTTCGCCCGCACCCTGGTGCTCCAGAATCGCGAAGGCGGTGCCCCCCGGCAGCGTCGGCATTTGGGCAGGTCTCGGGCGTACGCTAGGGCTCGGGACGCTTTCTGCCGAGGATAACTGTTGCCCCCATCGTCTAGTGGCCAAGGACATCGCCCTCTCAGGGCGGGAACGGAGATTCGAATTCCCTTGGGGCACCAAAGAATAGACGAACCCGCGGCTCATCGAGTTGCGGGTTTGTTGTCTTCCGTGGCGGATGCGCCGACGCAGCATGCAGCGCTAAACACTAACGTGATTGCATGATTAATCACGAATGCGGCAAGAGCGGTGCCCGAATTTGTCGTTGTGAGTTTACGTGGCGTCTACGGTGACAATATGGTAGATTGTCGTTGTTCAGTTACCGAGGGGATGCGATGACAACTTCAGCAGTTGGTCGCGCGCTTCGGGGGCGGCCCTCCCGAATCGCGGTGTGTAGGCGATTCGCCACCGCCATCGATGAGCTCGGCAAGTACGGCGGGCTTCCCACTCCGGTTGAAGCCAAGCAGCTGGTGGGCGGAGGGTCGTCGCCAGAATGAATGACAAGAGTGAGGGCGCAAGGCGCTTGGGACACGCAGTAGCCGCACTTGCGTGCGCTGCTCTAGGGGCCGTCTACTGGGCTTGGGCGAGTCACGTGGGCAGTTCGATGCTGTACGGGGTTCAACACGCGCCGCGCACATTGGATGGCTTCTTGGTGAAGATCGGTTGTGCCTTGGGTGCGATCTTCCCATACTGGTCTGCATCTGCTTGGGGCTACGACTGGGAGATGTGGCCATCACTTCAGTTCTGGGCTGTAGCCCTTGTGCTCCCGATAGTTGTGGCACTGGTCTATGGTCTGGTAGTGGGGGCGAAAGCGTCCCGTGAGTTCCTGCCCGCGGCATGGGCGCTGTGCGGATGGATTGTGGTGTCGCTAACGCTGTTCCCTTGGTTCTCTGGATTTGCTGCGCCGTTGGCGCTTCGTTTGGCGGGAGATTCGTTCATGCCGTCCGTTAGGATCATGGTCACAGGTGCGGTTTCCAGGAATCTAGTCGCGATGCCGTATCTGGTGTTCTGGGTGCTGCTGGCCACGCCCAAGCTATCATCATTGATCGTGGATGTCAGTAGGCGAGTGAATAAGCGATTGAGCTGAGCCGGATTGCGGGTTGAGACAGCAACCGTGCCTGAGGTCTCGGGCACAGACATGGGTGGCTCCTGTCTTCGCGGCAGCGCGCTTCATTCGCTCCGAGTTGCGACGAGCTGCCTCCCGACGCAACCGCTGGCACTCTCGGCGTACGTTTGCCGTCGCCGAGATGTCGCCCAGCGCTCTCGATGCGGGACAGAACGCGGCGATCTGCGATGGCGCAGTGTAGACCACGACACCGCCGGCGACCTGCAACAATGCAGCTCGGACAGCACGAACTCACACTCGTTGAAACCCCCGTGTCAGGATTCGAATTCCCTTGGGGGCACCATAAATCCGCAGTTCAGAGGCCATTATTGGCCTGATATTGGGCCCAAGATCGGGGTTCCGACTTCGTCGGTTTGGAGCCGGTTTGAGGACAAAATCGCAGCTCAGAGGCCATTTCTGCCTCATTTTGGCGCCCAAGCATCCCTGTTGCTGAGAATCGCTCTCGACGTCGGCGTGTAGCCCGATTTGTCGCCCAATTCACCGTGAATGCTTTCCTTCCATGCCGCTGTTCGGGCTTGGGAGACTGACCCCACCTGTCGCTTGATTGTGGACGGAAGTTCGCCACCGTATCGAGTGCGGCAAGGAAGATGAGGCAGTCCTCTCGGGTCTCGCCGAGGAGCTCGGTCGCTCTGCCGATCGTTACGGTGGAGGCCTCCACCTCGTCTTGGTCACTGAGGACCAACCAACGTGATCCGGACCATGACGGTGCTGCCATTTCGGCATCGTTTGAGTACTGGTTCGATGCAAAATCGAGTGAACACTCGGCGCGGGATCAGACAGCTTGGCCTGACTCGGGGCGCGTTGCGGTTGAGATGGCGTGGCATCGGGGTGCTTGCGCGGGTATTACACGGAGCGCGCGGGATGGCTAGTGCGTTGGTGGCGACTCCAGCTTCTTGCGCCTCGCAATAACCTCCTGGGCTCTGGCATCGGCGGCTTTCTTGAAGGCCCTCAGCTGCTCGATGTCCGCAGCAATCTCGGTGTCCTTCGGAATCACGGTGGTGCCGCCCCCGGCGGGAGTCCGGTGGGCATCGACGATGTTGGACGCCTTGGTCATCGCCCAGAAGACCGTGCTGTGGTCCTCATCCTCGACGAACACGCCCTTGAGCATCTGCGCATGGACGGCCTTGTCGAAGGGGCCGACCACGGAGCGAAGGAGCGACTCCTCGACCACACGCTCCCACGCGGCGCGAATCAGGTCATAGCAGTCCACGACCTTGCCCCGCCGGGCGATGTCATTCGGGTCCATCGCCGCGACCTCGTCGGCCAGCTTCTTGATATGTTTGATGAGGTCGTTCAACTTCATCGCCTCGGGGTAGAGACCGTCGACCGGCACCCCGGTTCCGTCGGATGTCCGTGCGACCGCATGCTGTCGCACCGGAACCTGCGCCAGCGCAGCCGCTTGGTCGATGGCGTAGAGAAACGCAAGATCGTGGCTGAGGATGATGACCTGTCGGTGCTTGGCCTCCTCGACGAGGCGGGTGGCGAGCTTGTCCCGATGCTTGTGGTCCAGCGAGGAGACCGGGTCATCGAGGACGATTGCGCTGGAGTGCCCCTGCTGCCCGAGCTCCGCGAGGAATGCCGCCATCGCCAGACAGCGATGCTCCCCCTCGCTCAGAATCTCCTCGATCTTGGTGTTCCTCGGCGCGTTCTTCAGCCTCAGGTAGTGGAGAACTCCTCCACCGTCGCCCTTCTTGACGAACTCCACTTTGAGCGACTCTGCGTCCAGCGCATCGAGCTCCGTGTTCAGCGCCAGGCAGAGGGCATCGGTCAGCACCGCTTGTGTCGTCTTCGTGGCCTGGCGGGAGACGTGGGCGGTGTCGATTGTGTTCGAGAGCACTTGGAGCCTTCGCTTCGTCGCGGCGGCCCCGGCGCTCTCGATGATTGTCGGTAGAACCTTCGCGAGCGCGATTCGGTTGTTCAGCAGACTCAGATTGCCCTTCAGCTTCACGAGGGCATCGGCGTTGGAGTTCTTGTCGAGTTCGTCGGCCTCCTTCGTCAGCTTCGTGGCCAGCGCGGTCACGGTGCTGATGCCGGCGGCGGGACCGATGAGCTTCGACCACTGGTCGTGGGAGGAGACCGCCTCGGCGGAGGTCTGCCATTTGGTGAAATCCGTGCGCATGGTCTTGAGTGCCGTCGCCGTGGCATCGGCGCGCTCAAGGACCTGCTCGACGAACGCATCATCAATCCCGCCGATGCCCTTGGCTGCCTCGATGGCACCGGTGCGAAGGTCCCCGTAGACCTTCGCCGCATCGCGGGCGCGTTTCTCAGCCTGGTTCCCGATGAAGTCGGCGAACCGGGTGAGACGGTCCTTCGCGGTCTCGTCGAGCGTCTGGTGGCAGAGCACGCAGCGGCTGCCGTCGCCGACCACCGGGAACTCCTCGCCGGGGAACGCGACCTCGTTGGAGAACGCCTTGGCATCCAGGAACATGGCCTTCCACTGCTCCGTGCCGACGCCGGACACGAGCTCGCCCTCGAAGGCGGCCTTGGACGCCAACTTCGCCGCCTCGTCCTCGTCGGAGGCCTTCTTCATCGCATCCCCGAGGAGCTTCACCGAGTCCTGAATCTTGATCTGGGCGGCGGTAATCTTCTGAGCGGTGGAGGCGAGCCGGGTTGCGAGAGTCCTGCGGGAGACGGCGAGCTTCTTCGGGTCATCGTTCTCAAGCTGGGTGATCTGGGTCTGTAGGCGCGCCGCCTCCTTCTTCTCCTCGTCGCTCACCTTGCCGAGCATGTTGAGCGCGCTGAGTTTCTGCCCGGAGTTGTCCAGGGCAACCGCGTCGACCGCCGTCTTCACCGTCGGATGGTCGAACTCGGTGATACATCGTGGAACCTGGATGACAGCCGCCTCCTCTGCGAGGCGTGCCTTGATGCGCTTGTAGGAGGCTCCGAGCTCGTCGAACACCTCCAGGCCATAGGGCCGGTAGGCGAGTTCGCCCTCCTTCTCGACGTAGAGGCGCGCGCACTTCGAGTCGAAGACGGCGACGCTCGCGAGTGATTCTGAGGAATCGACACCGTCGGTCCATGGTTCGGTGATGTCGCCGCTGCCATCGGTGTAGACGAACTTCGCCGTGGCCGCCGAGGGTGGGGTGCTTCCGGAGAACACGTCGGGCAGGATGCGGGGCTGGGCGTGCCGGGACCGGCATGCGCTCTTGAGCACCTTCGAATAACCGCTCTTCCCGGACCCATTATCGCCGTAGATCACTGTGAGACCCTGGGGGCCACCGAAGGTCAGGGTCTGGTCGGGGGCCAGCGCGTTGACGCCGGCCTTGTGCTCCAGGGAGACGAGCGAGATGGGCTTCGCACCCGTTGGCTGCGGGTCCGGAATCGTCGGCTCCTTGAACTCGCCCTTGGCTGGTGGCTCCTTCAGCAGCTTGATGATGTCGTCCTCGTCGGCCTCGGTGAGTTCCCCCTTCACGACGAGACGGCGGACCGCCTCCTGCTCCCAGGGCTTCAGCGATTTCGACCAGGTGATGATGGATTCAAAGATGTTCACGAGCTCCCCTCCGTTGAATCCGATTCTACGCCAGAGGAGCCCGGTTCTAGTCATCAGGCGAAATGGGGCGTCGATGGCGGGTAGCACCCGAAGGCAACCGGCGTCGCCAACCGCATACCACAACCGGTCGGGCGGATACTCGCACTCGACGGTCCAGGAAGCTTGGGGTGGTCAACTTTTCGATGGACAAACACACCATCTGGCGGCAGGACAGCTCTTCCGCACGCCTCGGGGGTGGCGGGTGCGCGCCCAGTGCGACTGTGCAGACTGCGCGTGAAGATGGGTCCCCAACGGGTGATCTGCATGGACTGGAGCCGCCGTCGACGCTCACGGTGGCACAGTGAGCTGGAGGGGTGTCATGCAGAGTAGCTAAGATGTGGTGTGAAGGTTCTACCGATTGCTCAACTGTAGGTTATCTAGAGAAGGGCCACTCGCGTGCGCGCCAACTTCTCGAAGCCGGTGGCCGCAGTCGCCGCCGCAAGGGCCGGGTATCGATGTAGTCATCCCGACTGTGGGAAGACGACGATTGGCCCTGGCGCCGCGCGAAATGAGTCGGCCTCCATTGGGGTCGCTGCGCATATCTACTCAGCAGCACCTCAAGGTCCGCGCGGGCAGGGAGGTTTGTCCGGGGCCCAACTGCGCGACTTGAGCAACGCGATATGGCTGTGCCAGAGCTGCTCTCGAATCGTTGATGCGAATCGTGGAGACAAGTATCCGCCGGCGGTCCTGCTCGGTTATCGCGATCTCAGGGAGTTTAAGACTTCGTGCGAGATGGGTGACGTATCGGATCTGCAGGGTTGGTTCGATGAGATCGTTGTGGGAGGAGCGATGCTTTCCGGGGAGTCATCGATACGTCTCGGGAAGGCAACCGTCTTTCGCGGCCGGAACGACAGTGGCAAGACCATGGTCTGTGACTGGATTGCCGGAACACAGTCCCGAGAGCGTCTCGCGCGCTGGCGGGATTCTGAACCCCCGCCGCATCTCGTTCTTCGCATGCTGCACCGAGCTGGCGTGAGTGAGCTGGGCGTCGCAGTGAGAGAGGGCACGATTGTCTACACATTGGATGGCGCATCGGCTCCCCTCAATCCGCTGGACTACCGGATCGTCTATCTGAGATCCACCGCGACATCAATGGAGGAGACGGCTCTCGATCGCATTGCCCATGCAGTCGGGATTGACTACGACACTGCCGCGGGTCTGTCATCCGTCATCGCACAGAATCCAGGCTCCTTCGTTACAGGCGCTCGGGTCGAGGGAGATGACCTGCATGTTGGTCTCTCGGGGAACGGCGACATGTTGCCGTTCTCAAGGCTGTCGGGAGGTGAGAGTTGGCTCGTGACTATCGAATTCGCGTTAGCGCTGGCAGTGGCGGAGGCGCTGTATCGGCCGACATTGCTCGTGATCGACAACGCCGTTGGCTCACTGGACCGAGTGGCGACTGAGAGACTCGTTGCACGACTATCGACACCGGAATTCAGATTTCAGACCATAGTCGTCGCCACAGACCAAGAATCGCCGTTCTTCGGATGGCAGTTGTACGATTTCGGGGGTACCCGTGGCACGATTGTTCCCGCCTATGAGAATGCGCAAATATCGGGAAATGGCTCCTAGATAGTGACTGGGTGCGGCTCCGTCATGCACCTCGGAGCTCCAGACAGCATTGTGGGAGGGGTTGTCAATGGTGCCAGTCGGCGCGTCAACGGAGGACATCGCCAGGACGTTTGTCAGCTCCACGAGCCGGGCGATGCTCTTCGGCGCAGGATTGTCGGCATCTGAGCTGCCGCAGTTCGGACAGCTGTTCGAGTCATCCTTGAGTGCCTTGGCTGCCAGCGACGCGCAGATGGTCGGATTCGCGGACCTACTTACTGACACGGCCGCTGCCGGTTGCTCAAAGCGTCCGCGCCCAGAGGAGTTCTTCGCAGCGGTTGAGGCGGAGGCGCCAGGCGCGGGTCTGTCCCTGGCTCAATCCGCATACTCGACGGGCAACCCCGGCCCCGCTCACTACATGGCAGTCGAGGTATCGCGCCACTCGGACGCCCCCATCTTGACCACCAACTTCGATACGCTGCTTGAGGCCGCAGCAGGCGATGCTGCGGTGGAAGTCAGGCATCTCCACGGCACCACGGAGGACCGCAGTTCCATCGCGGTGGCGGTCAACAACGTCGCGGGCCACAACGCACGCAGGGTCAGACGGTTCGCGGGCTCAGTTCTTCGTGGCAGCGTCGTCCTTGTCGCGGGCTACCAGGGTCTAGATAGTGACGTGTTTCCTCTGCTCAATGAGGCTGATCACCTGCTCTGGCTCGTCTTTGCTGATCCAACCGCCGACCCGGTCGTCCTCGCGAGCCAACGATTTCCGCACCTCGCGCACTTGAGGAATCGGGTGACGGTGTTCTGCGACGACGTGCAGGGCGTGCTTGCAGCGATTGCTGCGGCCGACGGCTACACGCCTCCGTGTCCGCCGCCCGCTGTGTCGTCAGTGACACCTGACTGGGAGTCCGCCGTTCGCCAATGGGCCGCAGGATTGGCACCGTTGAAGCGGCGCCTCGTGATTGCTCGGCTCCTGAGCCACGCCGGTCACTTCGAGGAATCTGGCGCGCTCTACGAAGCGATTACGACCGAGGCACGCGGGTCTCGGAAGCCTCAAGAGGAAGCGGCTGCGATTGCTGGAACGGTCAGAGTGGTCGGCTCCAGTCTCGGTGACTACGACGCCGCAAGGAAGGGTCTCGATCGACTCATGACGCTCTCCGCACTGCCCGGTATCCGAGGGCGTACGTCGTTGATATCGGCTCTGCTCAACACAATGGAGGCAGCAGCCGTCGTTGGGGTGCGATTCCCTCGAGCGAGATACGTGGCCGCGCTCTTGCCGCCTTGGACGTCCGGGGACTATGCGCGGGGAGGGAAGCTGATTCGACAGGCTGCTGCAAGACTGATGCGACGACGCAGACGCCTCATGAGTCGTGCTCTGTTTCGAGCGGCTCTACTGCTTGCCGCATGGCGTGGTGATTTCGAAGAGGGTGTTGTTGTCCGGTGGTATCAGGCCCTTTCCGATGTCGAGATAGGAATGTACGACAGGGCGTACGGCCGGCTAAGCGCCATCCCTCCCACGGACCTGGACTTCGTCGGTGTCACGTTTCGATTCTGGTTCGACTGGCTGCTGCGCGAATTCGACCGTCTTGGAATCAGGGGCGAGCCCCCCATTCCTAAGTACGGTGCCAATCTCCCGCCCAATCCGGGCGCATCATTGCTGGACGACGTTTCTCGTTTGTCCACCGCGCGACTGAACGGCC
>JAHIQC010000172.1 GCA_018902765.1 Actinomycetota bacterium
CGTGCCTCGCCTATGACTGCCTTTGGGTCGGAAGCTGCCGAAAGACTGAACCGCCGCGAACGGCCGGTTTGTCCCAGACTCTGTCCTTCCAGCGAGCCGAAAACCGACTCAGTTCACGATAGCCTTTGGGAAAGTTTGCGGCGGCGGAACGACTGATCTGGGGTGAAATGCTGGCAGCCCTTCAACTATCCAGCAACCGTTTCTCGTAGACTGTGCCAATTTCGCTTCCATCCCACACATAGCAAAGGTGCCGCTCCTGTCGGCAATTTGCCAACAGTCTAGGCCGAAACACAGCGGCACATTCGCCGTCAGGATCGCGGACACTCTCATAGACAATCCCGTCCGAACCTGCATCGCGCATGGTCCGAGCGGTTTCCTGCGACACGGCATAGCTGCTCGGATGGTACAGAGCTGACAACGCCTCTCGCTGCCCGCGGATGTCGTGAAGGCTCGCGTCGAGATCGACGGCATAAACCCGCATGTCGAGTTCCTGCGCCGGTTCGTCGGTGGCCTTTAGGAAGTGCGTGCGGTGATGTCGGGTCTCGGCGATGGCGGTTGCCAGTGTAAGTCCGGCATAGAAGACGCCGTAGCTACCGTCGGTGAAGCGGTCGCCGACCGGGTTGAGGTGGGTGAACGCCGCCATGATCGGCGAGGATCCGGGGCCTGACACGCGGTCTTCAGGCGGCACGAGCGACAGCTCGCCTGCTTCGTCGCGCAGGCGGTCATTGGTCATCGCCTCGATGGCATAGACCGCTTCGAGATCGGCAGGATCGGCAATCGCCTCGAACAGCGAGATCGGGGGAAATCTGCTGGGGATGATGCGGTAGCAGGGCGTCCAGCGAACTTCAGACGTGGGAATGTCCACGGGTCAGCCGCGCTGCCCGTCAACATACTGACGCACAACATAGAGATCGGCGACATTGCCTGACATCATCCGTTCGAGCGCCGAGGCGCCGCCGAAAACCTGCGCCTTGTTGGGTTTGCGCACCCACTCATCGGCCGTCTTGGGCAACAGGATCTGCAGGCCTTTGTAGATGCCCATGACATAGGAAATCCGCTCCAGCGCATCCTTGGGCAGCGCCGCGACCACGCCGCGCTTCCAGGATTGGAAGGTCGAGCGGCTCTCCAGACCGAGCAAGCGCATCTGCTCCTGCTCTTTCAGGCCCCAGGCATCGGCAATGCGGAAGAACGTGCGCAGGGCTGGCCCCGTCAGATCCTTGCGATCAAGTCCCTTTACAGGCGCTTTGGCTGCAGTTTGGATACCCATGGCGGCATGTCCTTTCATGGCTTCATATGCTTATATTCTGCACAAAAGTCAATATGAGAGCTGATATTGCACATTTCAGTCTGTGTAATGCGGCGAGGAGCCCCCGCTGTTGCCCGTCGAATGTCCAAGGTGACAACGCCTCTCGATCAGCCAATTGCTGCGTGCGAGGGATGATTGCTGCTGCACTCCATGCAGTGATCCGGTGGGGAGGAAGCCTCCGACTTTTGGTCGATGAAAACGGAGATTGCCGAGTGACATTCGTTTTCAGGCGGAGCGAAAACCACCCCTCCTTGTCGCCTGTCTGCGGGTCTCGTCACGCCTAATACCGTCAACCCCGTGCGGGGTTCGCCCTTCGCTGACGCTGCGGTGACGGCGGCTTCCGGCCCCTTCTTTTGGCGCCATCGGGGATGGTCCCCGACAAACTTTAGGAGAAACGACATGGCTACCATCGCAAATCTCACCGTGAAGTCTGACGACAGCTTCGAAGGCAACCTCGCCACGCTGACCGTGTCGGCACCGATCGCCATCATCCCCAACAACCGCAAGACCAAGGACAGCGAACCCGACTACCGCATCGTCAGTCGCAAGAACGGCTTCGAACTGGGCGCAGGCTGGAAGCGCTTCTCGCAGAACACCGGCGCCGAATATGTCTCGGTCTCGCTCTCAGCTCCTGAATTCGGCACCATCTATGGAAACATCGCCAACGCGCCAGGCGATGATCCTTCGAAGAAGGTCATCATCTGGAACCCGCCGAGCTAAGGCGTAATTGGCGGCCCCACCTCCGGGTGGGGCCGCTCCTGCCTGGGCGTAATTCGTCCCGTGAGAGGTCGTTGATCGAGAGCGCAGTTAAGCCTTGGCTGACACCAGCCAGGCCTTGCCCTGCATCATCACCCCTTGGTTCGGCACGTGGTGCTTTGCGAACAATTCCAGCAATTCACCCTCCGCCGCAGCTCGGACATCTGTTCCTTGCTCGTCCAGCGCTTTGCCGACGGCCATGGAGGACAACACGAAACTTACCGCTTCCTGCGCCGTTGCTCCAACGCCGCCAACCGGTTGCTGCCCTGTATAGGCCATGATGTCGGGACTCGAAAAACCACCGGCCGCAAGCACCTCGTTCAGATACTCCAGATCCTCGAATGCGAAGGGTCCTGGAGCGCGCGGTACAGCAGGTGGAATATCAACATGTCTGCGGACAACGCCCATCATTTCCATCATCCACAAATTGTCGCGCGGCGGAGCCCAAACTGCGAGATCGATACGCGC
>JAHIQC010000173.1 GCA_018902765.1 Actinomycetota bacterium
AGACGCATCCCGCCGGCTCGCGGACCGCGGTGCTGTGCAGTGGTCGCTCGTTCCCTGATGGCCTGGCAGCTTCGTCGCTTGCAGGGGCACTGGATGCTCCGGTCCTGCTGACAGAAAAGTTGGTGTTGCCCGCGGTTGTGGGCGCGCAGTTGGCCGCGATGAATACCGACACGGTGTACGTGATCGGCGGTAGCGCCGCTATCGGGTTCGCCGTTGAGGCAGATCTGGCCAGGTACGTTCCCGGTGTGAGCATCATCCGCGTTGCGGGCGCCACGCGCTATGAGACGGCCGGTGAGGTCGCCGATTGGGTCCACGGCGTGTTGGGCCAGCGACCCGATCGGGTGTTCCTGGCCTCGGGTACTGCGTTTCCCGACGCACTTGCGCTCTCGCCGCTTGCCTACTCCATGCACGTGCCGATCTTGCTCACTGCCCAAGGAGCGCTTCCTGCGTCCACGAAAGCTGCTATCGAACGGATGCGTGGCACGTCCACACGCACTATCGACGTGATGGTGGCCGGCGGAACGAGCGCGATAAGCGTGGAGACGGCCGAAGCCGCCAGGCGTGCTGCGGGTGGCACATTCACCCGGGCGGCGGGTGCGAACCGCTACGAGACGGCGTTGGCGATTGCCGAGACAGCCGTGTTCGCCGGCTGGGCCGCACCTGAGTTCGTGGCGGTGGCTTCAGGGATCACGTTTCCCGATTCGCTTGGCGGCGCGTCGCTCCCCGGGAGTCGTGGGGGAGTGCTCCTGCTATGTCCGAGCACCGTTCTGGGAACCAGTTCAACGGGCTTCATCAAGTCCTTCGATTTCCGCGTCGACGAGTGCTGGGCTCTCGGGGGCACCAGGGCGGTGGCCGACCCGGTTCTCACCGAGGTTCGAGCGATTCTCCCAAAGGTGGCTCACGCTCACTGATTGCCGTTTGACGTGGTATTATTCAGACTGATGTGTGATACGCCGATGAACACCCTGTAGCCGTAGCCGTAGCCGAACCACACGGGGATATCAGATGAATCAGAACGCCATGCCAGTCAAGCCTCGCTCACGAGTCCTTCTCGCAACCGTTTTGGTCGTTGTTACCGTCGCGGTATTCGCCGGAGCGGTAGTTTGGGCTGGCGGCGTTGATGCCGTCGCGGAGCTGCTCGGACTCGATCTGGGCGGCGCTACGGTTGTTGCCAACGATCCGGGTACCGCCAAGCCTGCGACCGGCTCCGAAGAGCCAAGTGTCGCGAGTTCGGGCTCGGCGGATGCCACGGCCTCAGCGGATACCACAGTGGTCGCTTCGGGATCCGGTGATGGCGATGCGGATGATCCGAAGCCTTCTTCTGGTCCGGGGGCTTCCGCAAGCATCCCGATCTCATCTGCCCAAGCGGCCATGTATCGCGAGCAGCTGCAATCTCAGGCGCAGATCATCAAGCTCGTTGATGGTGAGATCACGTCTGTAGGAATCGGCACCTCGTCCTCAACAACCTCCAGAGCCAATATCCCGCTGTCGGTCTCGTACAAGACCAGCTCCGCTGTTTCGGGCACGATGGTGCTCGCGAACACCGACGGCCTGTGGTACTTCTCGAGCATTTCGGCCGGTGGCGGCAGCGCTGCGGTCGCCAAGCCCCGCACCGTGGATTCAGGCGTGGTCAACACCATCACCCAGCAGCAGGCTGACCCCGATTGTCAGGCGCTCATCGAAGAGGGTCTCATCGAGGGTGGCTTCAAGTCCGCGAGAGTCGACGGAGTGAGCAAGGGCGCGGGTACCGCGACCGTCAACGTGACTCTCCAGGGCGGCACGCTTGATCGCAAAGCCGCCCGGTTCGTGCTGATCAGCAAGACCGATAGCGGGAACAAGTACTGGTTTCTGACGAGGTTCGAACTCAAGTAAGGGGCAGCGTGTGGAGCTTCGCGACTACCTGAACGTTATCTCTGCACGCAGGTGGGTCATCATTCAGGCGGTCGTGATAGTCACTCTCACCGCGCTGGTGGTTTCCATCCTGCAGCCCAAGACTTACGAGGGCACCGCACTGGTTCTGATTTCAGAGAAGGGCTCGTCCGCGTCAGTGTTCGGGGACCTTCTGCCCCAGCTGTCCACACAGCCAGAGCGCGCTATGCAGACGCAGGTCCAGTTGATGCAGATTCGCCCGATTGCCGAGGCGACAATCAAAGAACTGAACCTTCAGACCACTCCCGATGCATTTCTCGACAGTGTCAAAGTCGGCGCCATAGGGCAGACCAATCTTGTCAAGATCACTGTGACTAACGCTAACCCTGAGCAAGCTGCTCGGATTGCCAACACGGTCGCCGAGGAGTATGTGGACAGCGCCCGGTCTGCTCAGCGAGCCAGCTTGGCTGAAGCTGCTGTTGAAGTCCAGAAGCGCCTCGATGAGGCCGAAGCCGACATTCTCGACTTGGGCGACCGCGTTAGCAAGTCGGGCAAGTCAGATCAGCTCTCTGCTGAACTCCAAATAGCGACCGGCACATATACGACTCTCGCTGAGAAGCTTGAGCAGCTGCGGATCAACGAGAGACTTGAGAGCGGTCCTGGCCGCGTTGTCAGCGCGGCGGCGGTCAGCGAGAATGCCGTTTCTCCCAAACCACTGCGCAACGTTGGACTTGGTTTGGTCGTCGGATTCCTGTTCGGCCTGGGAATGGCGTTCCTCTACGAATACCTCGACAACACCATCAAGTCCAGTGACGAGGCCGAGAGGATTTTCGGAGCTCCTGTTCTCGGTACCATTCCTCTCGACGTGATGGCGAAAGGCCAGAAGCGTCGACTTACCATCGTGGAGGCGCCGGGCTCTGCGACTGCAGAGTCCTATCGAGTGCTTCGAAATTCACTGGATTTCATCAACTTCCAGCATGACATGAAGACGATCTTGGTGACTTCGGCCGCCCCGGGCGAGGGCAAGTCGACCGTCGCTTCGAACCTCGCCGCCGCTCTTGCTCAGACAGGAAAGAAGGTCGTGCTCGTCTCAGTTGACTTCCGCAGGCCTACTACTGAGCAGTTCTTTGGAGTCAACAACATTATTGGCCTGTCCGACGTTCTGATCGGGACTCACACACTTAAGGCCGCGTTGCAGCAGCCCGGTTCCGAACAGCTTCTGGTGATGACAGCTGGCAAGATGCCACCGAACCCATCTGAGCTTCTGGGATCGACAAAGATGCAAGAGGTCGTCAAGTTGCTCGAGGAGTGGAGCGACTGGGTCATCATCGACACGCCCCCGCTACTGGCAGTTGCCGATGCCGCAGCAGTAGCTCGTTGGTCGGACGGTGTACTCATGGTGACACAGGCGGCAGAATCTACGCGTGAGGCGGGAAAGAGGGCACTTGAGCTGCTTGGCAAGGTCGGAGCGAAAATTACTGGCGTGGTCGTGTGGGGTTTGGATGAATCCAAGTCGGGCTCTGGCGGCTATGGGTACTCCAGCGGCTACTACTACGCTAGCTACTACGCAACGCCGCTCGGTACCGGGCGGCGCGGCACCAAGCACGACAACGGCGCCAAGGCCGTCGGCGCGGATGAGGGATCCGCGTCGCAACAGTGGGTGCCGGTCGAGAGTGCGGGACGTCGCTTCGCGCGCGGCCTCGGTCAAGTACTGACCGGAGTACTGTCGTTCCTTCTGATTCTAGCGATTACTGCGGTGGTGGCGTACTTCCTGGACCAGTACTTCGGGTGGGGGTTGATCGGTCAAGTGGGCCAGATATGGAACTAGTCATCAGTTTGCGGTCGGCAGTTCCAATCTCCCGTCAGTTGACGATCACCAAGCCGAGACTCGATCGTGAGTAATACCAGGATCCAAGTCATAGCTGGACAGCTCGTGCCAAGACGGACAACGATTCGTCTGCGCCTAGGGCAGTGCAGATGACTGGCCTTCCTGCTTCCAGACCACCTGGATTCAAGTCGACCATGCTGCGAGGTGGTCGTGATCTCGCTGTGCGTGAAGTGGTCGGAATCATTTTGTCGCTGCTTGCAACGATCTTCATCTTTCGGAAGGTCGGACCGGTCGCTTACGGGTACGTCGGGGTTGGGCTAGCCCTCTCGGGTCTCCTGACGGGCATCGGGTCGTTGGGTCTGAATGTCTACCTCGTGAGGCAAGGCGATCTCGAAGAGGGAGCTCCGTCGCAATTGCTCACCATGACAATCGTATCGGCGGCGCTCATTTCCTGCACGTTATGGTTCTCTGCGCCGGTCGTAGAGCTGTGGGCAGGGAAGAGCGGGCTGACGTCCCTTGTGCACGTTGTTGCGGTTGCCATATTCTTCAAGATTCTCGGCTTGGTGCCAACTGCTCTGCTGGAGAGAGAGCTCAAATTTGGCCTTGCGGCCGCCATAGACTTCGGCAGTCTCGTGATCTACTACTCCGTAGTGCTGCCACTGGTATATAGCGGCTGGAGCTACCTTGGCATATGGGTTGCGAACACAGCGCAGGTAATTGCGGCCACCGCTGCCTACTTCGTCGCACGACCCGTACGCCCGAGTGTTCGCCTCCAGCATGCATTCGTCAAAGGCGCTCTCTCTTACGGCGTCGCGTATCAGGGATCTGTTTGGGTGTACTCGTTGCGCGATCTCGTCGCGCCCTTTCTCCTTCCTAGACTTGCTGGAATGGAGGCTTTGGGGCTTGTTACAGCGACCACGCAGCTGGTGCAACGCATGGGGTTCTTCAAGACTGTGGTGTGGCGTCTGTCCATTAGTGGATTCGCGCGAATACAGCACGATACAGGATCGCTAGCTCGGGGGATCACTGAGGGAATGCTCTTCCAGGTTCTATTACTTGGTGGAGGGCTCAGTCTGTTCTCAGCCCTCGGATCATGGGCGATTCCGCTGGCCTTCACGGACAAATGGGGCGGCGTGCCGACGCTCTTCCCATTCTTGGCTGCCGCAGCTTTGATGAACGGGGTATTCACACTTCACTCTTCAGCCCTCTTCGCTAGAGGTCGGGTATGGGCGGTCACCAAGTATCACATCGCCATTGTGCTGCTGCTGTGGGTCTCGTCGGCCCTCCTGATTCCGGTGTACGGAGTCTGGGGATACGCGGCTGCGGAGATTGTAGCGATGATTTCGTATGTATACTTGGCGTACCTGACTCACCAAGATATCGGCTCAATTTCGTACGGGAGCGTTCTGCTAGTCTTGCCGCTGGTTATGCTGCCGCTCTTTGCTGGGCCGTGGCTGCCGCCGGTTTGGGCCGTAGTGTTGTGGCTCGCATGCGCTGGGCTATCATTTGCCCTAGTTCCTCGAGCCCGGACGGTTCTGCGCGAGACGGTTGGGGTTCTGCATGGATAGAACATCTGACTCAAAGTACCCGCTGGTAAGCATCATCACGCCCTCGTTCAATAGACGCCACTTCATCGAACAGTGTCTTGCGTCCGTGGCGAACCAGTCGTATCCCAACATTGAGCACATCGTAGTTGATGGCGGCTCCAGCGACGGCACGATTGAATTGCTTGAGACTTGTGCACTCACCCAGAACTTACGCTGGGTGAGTGAATCCGATGAAGGCATGTACGATGCGATAAACAAGGGCTTGCGGATGGCCCAAGGTGAGATCATCGGCTATCTCAACACAGACGACTCGTATCTTCCTTGGAGCGTCGAGAAGGCCGTTGGGACGCTCAGCCAAGGTCCGAAGGTGGTGTTTGGTGATCTCGTGGTCGTCAAACAGGTTGGCGACAAGAAGGTGAGCTATGTGCAGTTCTACCCTCCCTTCGACCCATCCCACTATCTTTGGGTTCAGGCTATCGGCCAGCCGACAGTATTCTGGAGGCGAGAAGTGACCGACTTGTCGGGCGACTTCAGCCAGGAATATCGGTTGATTGCCGACTGCGATCGGTGGTTGACGTTCGCCGAACTTGGGTTCGTCCCTTTCAAGGTTGACGAGGTGCTCGCGATTCAGGTCGATCATGGTGAGACGCTTAGGGAGAGCCACGCGGACCTACTTCGCGAGGAGTTCGTACGGCTGAGGTCATGCCACGGCAACGGGGCCACTGAGCCGCCGCTGAATACAGAGCGCATGCGCATGAAGTTGAGGTGGAGGAGGGACAACTTCCGTCTATTGCGCGAATATCGGTCCTCAGAACCGGCCCGTTGGTCGCTGTTTGTCCGTTTTTTAGTAGACAGGCAAATCAGATTCAATTCCGCGTATGCCCTGACGGGCCTC
>JAHIQC010000174.1 GCA_018902765.1 Actinomycetota bacterium
AGGATGTTGCATGAGGATCCCTCTCTTCGGCTGTGGCGTAGACAACCAACAGCCGACAGGAAGGGGTCCTCACCTGTCAACAACCTATATGGACCGTTCACCTAGCTCCCCAACTCGAACCGGCTGTGCAGGGCTTCGATCGCCGCGTCCGTATCCTCGGCACAGATGAGCACTGAGATCGTCGTGTGGGAGTCCGACGTCTGTAGCACCGTTACACCCGCCCCATCCAAAGCCTCGGCCATCGTTGCCATTACGCCCGGGACACCGTGCATCCCCGCTCCGACCAGCGTGACCTTGGCGAGCCCCTCACGCACTTCATATGGCAGGCCTAGGCCACCGAGCACGGCGCACGCGCTGTCCAAAGACCCCTGCCCCACGGAGAACACCAAGGTACCAACGACCGGAGTGAACATGTCGAGTGAAACGCCGGCATCAGCCATGGCTCGGTAGACCTGAGCCTGCGAAGACATGTGCGCAGGTGTCCCTTCCGGAGCAGGCAGGCTGACGCTGATCCGCACAACGCCAGTGGAGTGAGAAATGGCAGTCGCGACCTTATCTGGCCGGTATGACGCAATATTGGCCACGAGCGTGCCCGGGTGATCCGAAAAGGTGTTCCGCACGCGAACCGCGAGCCCGCTCGCCAACGCAAGCTGTGCCGCCGGGGTGTGGACCACACGCGAGCCGTGTCTGGCCATCTGGAACAGCTCATCGGCAGTGATCACTTCGAGAGTCTCAGCACCCGAACACACTCGAGGATCGGCCGTAGCCACCCCGTCGACATCTGTGTATATCTCCACCGACTCAGCCTCAAGCGCAACACCGAGCGCGCATGCAGTCGTATCCGAGCCACCGCGACCCAGAGTGGTGATCCTTCCGTCGACCGAAACGCCTTGAAAGCCCGCAACGACAGGCACCTGACCATGCGCTATCGCGTCGACCAATCGCTCGGTGCGAATCTCGACAATTGCCGAGGAACCATGCTTGCCGTCTGTGATTATGCCAGCATCAGCGCCAGTGAACGCGCGGGCATCGACGCCGATCGAACGCAGCTCATGAGCGCATACGATCGCGGAAATGATCTCCCCAGTCGCCATAAGCCAATCACTCTCTGCAAGCTCACCAGGCAGTCCATCAACAAGCTCCAGAAGAGTATCTGTAGCATAGGGAGCGCCCGCGCGACCCATGGCGCTGACCACGACGACCGGCGACTTCCCGGATTCAAGTGCCGCACTCACGCGCTGTGCGATCGCAGCACGTCCGATCGCATCAGCGACCGAGGTGCCACCGAACTTCATGACGATCACCGGAGCAGAGGCTTTCAACGGCACCCTACTCCCCCATCAACGCTTCAAGCCCGATGACGAGGCCCGACAACTTGCCCACTTCACCAACTGCGAGCACGACCCCGGGCATGAAGCTGGTGCGATCTATCGAATCGTGGCGGATCGACAAAGTCTGACCTTGACCGCCGAAGAGGACCTCCTGATGTGCCACCATGCCCGGCAAGCGCACGGAGTGAATCGTCACATCCTCGACAAGCGCGCCACGGGCGCCCTGAGCCAGTTCTGTCTCACGCCCCGGCGCAAGCGGAACCGAAAGGCGCGCCTCCGCGATAAGACCTGCGGTGCGCAATGCGGTTCCCGACGGCGCGTCGGCTTTGCGGTCATGGTGCAATTCGATGATCTCCACGTGCGGCATGTACCTGGCTGCCTCGACCGCGAAGCGCATCATGAGCACGGCGCCGATGGCGAAGTTCGGAGCCACGAACAAACATGTGCCTTCGGGCGCATCCCCGGCCAACGCTCTGAGCTGCGCCACAGGAAGGCCCGTGGTGCCGACGACGCAATCAACGCCAGCCGCAAGCGCGGTTCGTAGGTTCGACTCAACGGCGCTCGGATGGGTGAAATCGACCATGACCTGCGGCCTGGAGTCCAGGATGGCTGATGCTAGATCGGCAACGCACTGGATCTCGCCCAACGCGCCATCATCGATCATCCTACCTTCAGCACCCGGATCCACCGCGGCCGCGACCCGCATGCCCTCAGCGGCCGTGATTGCCTTGACGACTTCTCGACCCATGTTTCCGGCGGCGCCGGTGACCAAAACTTCGATCATCATGCCACTCCCCTAGCTCAACAGGTGCTGGACGTCCTTCGATTCATGCGGGCCGATCATTGCGAGTATCTTCTCCCCTGCAAGCACGTCGGCTGCGACTCGGCCGACGTCGTCCAAGGTCAAGGAGTCGATTCGGGCAACAATCTCGTCGACGCTCAGAAGCTCCCCGTCGGTGACACGATTCTTGCCAAGACGGGTCATTCGGTTTCGGGTGCTCTCAAGACCGAGCACCATATGCCCCTTGATCGAGTCCTTGGCCAACGTGAGTTCCTCGGCAGTCATGCCTTGAAGTCTCATCCGCTCGACCTCGGCCTGAATGAGCTCGAAGACCTGCTCGGTGTTAGAAGGCCTCGTGCCGGCATACACCGCGAACTGACCGGTGTCCTGATACAGGGCCTGGAAGCTGTAGACCGCATAGGCCAGGCCCTTCTTCTCGCGAATCTCCTGGAACAGGCGGCTCGACATCCCGCCGCCCAAGACGGTGTCGATGACAGACAGGGCGAATCGGTCTTCATGATGCGCATTCAGTGAGGCCATGCCGTAGCAGATATGCGTCTGCTCGGTCTCTTTGGTGAGGACGGCGAGACGCGACGCGCCTGCGGCGATAGCTGCAGGGCGGGTGGAGCGCGGACCCTCAGGGAGCGAGAGGTACTTCTCAACCATGCGCACCACTTGGTCGTGATCGAGGTTGCCGGCGGCTGCAACCACGCAGTTGCCCGTCAGGTAATGCCGGTCCCTGAAAGCCAGGGACTTCGCGTTGTTGAATCCACCAACACTCTCGCGGCTACCCAGGATCGGCAGGCCGATCGGATGATCCGGCCACAGCGCGTGCCCGAACATCTCATGAATGCGATCGTCAGGAGTGTCCTCCATGCGAGCGATCTCCTCGATGACGACCTCGCGCTCACTGTCGCACGCGTCATCAGCTAAAAGCGAATCTACCACCATCTCAGAGAGCAGCGACACCGCCTTTTCGAGGTGCTCGTCCACGAAGCGTGCGTAGTAGCAGGTGTATTCCTTGGAGGTGAATGCGTTGAGCTCAGCGCCCAGGGAGTCAAACGCCTCCGAGATCTGCGCGGCTGTGTGCTGCGGAGTGCCTTTGAACATCATGTGTTCCATGAAGTGCGACATTCCAGCCTCAGCTTCAGTCTCATCCCTGCTGCCGACCGCGAACCAGACGCCCAGAGCCACGGACCGCACCGTATCGATCGACTCGGTGATAACAGTGACACCGTTGGTCAGACGCGTCTCGCGATAGAACATACGGCTCCTTCGTTAGCGGATGGCGCGCCACGTAAGGTCACAAGGCGCAGCCGGAGATGAAATTGTACTACGTCGAGCGATTCACGACCCTGGCCTCAAACAGATTGAGGCATGAAGAAAGGGCGAGCCTTTGTGGCCCGCCCTTTCGGGGTTACAGTTACGCGCATCGAGCCTAGTGGCGACGACGCGGCTCGCGGCTTCCGCCACCACCGCTACGGTCGTCACGGCGCGGAGGACGATCGCCGCTCGGACGATCGCCACCGGGGCGGTCGCCACCCTTGCTGGGGGGAGCGTCGGGCTTATCCATGCGATCGAGGGAGACCTTACCGCGGTCGTCCACGTCGATGATCTCGACTTCGACCTCATCGCCCACACTCAGCACGTCCTCGACCTTCTCGACGCGGCCCTTGGCCACGCGCGAGATGTGGAGCAGGCCGTCCTTACCGGGGATGAGCTCGATGAACGCGCCGAAGCTCTGGATCGAAACGACTCGACCCTTGTACTTCTCGCCGATCTCAGGCTCCTTGACGATGAGCGAGATGCGGCGCATGGCCTCTTCTCCGCCCTGGTCGCGCGACGCGATGAAGATCGTGCCGTCTTCCTGGACGTCGATATGCGCACCGGTCTCTTCCTGGATACCACGGATGACCTTGCCGCCGGAACCGATGACGTCGCGGATCTTGTCCGTCGGGATCTTGATGGTGAGGATGCGAGGAGCAAACTCCTTGAGCTCGGCACGAGGAGTGTCGATCGCCTCCATCATCTTGTCGAGGATGTGAGCGCGACCCGCGTTGGCCTGACGAAGCGCCGTCTCGAGGATCTCATAGGACAGGCCCTTTGCCTTGTTGTCCATCTGCAAAGCGGTGATTCCAGCTGCGGTGCCAGCGACCTTGAAGTCCATGTCGCCGAGGAAGTCCTCGAGGCCCTGGATGTCGGTCAGCACGGCGACCTGGTCGCCTTCCTTGATGAGGCCCATGGCGATACCGGAGACCGGAGCCTTGATCGGCACACCGGCGTCCATGAGGGCCAGGGTCGAACCGCAGACCGAACCCATGGAGCTCGAGCCATTGGACTCGAGGACCTCAGAAACGATGCGGATCGTGTACGGGAACGAGACGTTGTCCGGGATGACCGGGAGCAGTGCACGCTCGGCCAGGGCGCCGTGACCGATCTCGCGACGCTTGGGACCGCGCATGAAGCCGGTCTCACCCGTGCAGAACGGAGGGAAGTTGTAGTGGTGCATGTAGCGCTTGCCCTCGGACACGTTGATCGTGTCGAGGCGCTGCCACTCAGACAGCATGCCGAGCGTGAGCACCGAGAGAACCTGGGTCTGTCCACGAGTGAACAGGCCGGAACCGTGTGCACGCGGCAGGTAGCCAGCCGTGCAGCTGATCGCGCGAACCTCGTCGGTCTTGCGACCGTCGGCGCGCTCGCCCTCTTCGAGCACCATGGTACGCATGGTCTTCTTCTCGAGCGCCTTGAGCAGCGCCTTGATGTCCTTGCCGTCAGCGGCGATCTCCTCAGGCGTGAACGTGCCGAGGAGCTCTTCCTTGACTGCAGCGACACCGGCCATGCGGGCGTGCTTATCAGCGTTGTGGAGAGCGTCACGCATCTTGTCGGCACCGGCGGCGAACACACGCTCGCGCAGGGCTTCGTCAATGCTATGCAGCGGAACGATCATGGGGGTCACTTCGCACATCGCGACAAACTCATCTTGGATCTTGCAAAACTCGATGATCGCCTCCTGGGCGAACGTGAGAGCGGCGAGCATGTCGTCCTCGGACACCTCGTACGCCCCAGCTTCGATCATGTATACCGCGTCGACCGAACCGGCGACCACGAGATCCAGATCGGATTCCTCGAGCTCATCGAAGGTCGGGTTCACGACGAATGCGCCATCAATCTTGGCGATCCGGACAGCTGCCAACGGGCCCTCAAACGGGATACCAGCGACCAAGAGGGCCGCAGAGGCACCCATGATCGAGATGACGTCGGGCTGCGAGATCTGATCGGCCGACAGAACCGTGGCGATGACCTGGACTTCGTTGCGGAAGCCGTCAGCAAAAGCCGAGCGAAGCGGACGATCGATCATACGTGCGGTGAGAATGGCCTTCTCACTTGGACGGGATTCACGCTTGATGAAGCCGCCGGGGAGCTTGCCCGCAGCATACATCCGCTCTTCGAAGTCGACCGTCAGCGGAAAGAAGTCCAGGTCTTTTGGATAGTTCGATGCGGTTGCGGCCACGAGGACCATGGTGTCGCCCTGACGCACAAGAACGGCTCCACCGGCCTGCTTGGCCAGCTCACCGGTCTCCAGTACGTACTCTTTGCCGTAAAGCTCAAAACTCTTGGTTACCTTGCTCATATATCTCTTCTTCCTCTTCCCTCTCTCCGCGAGCCCCTTGCCCGGGAGGTGATGGTGTTTGACCTGCATCCGGCAGGTCGAACAACGAAGGCGGGGAGAATCCCCGCCTTCGGATGTTCCCTATGAATAACTACCCTCGAATGCCCAGCTTTGCGATGACTGCGCGATAGCGCTCGATGTCGGACTTCTTGAGGTAGTTCAGCAGACGGCGGCGCTGGCCGACCATCTGGAGAAGGCCACGACGGGTGTGGTGGTCCTTCTTGTGGATCTTGAGGTGCTCGGTCAGGTCCTTGATGCGCTTGGTCAGAAGTGCGACCTGGACCTCTGTCGAGCCGGTGTCACCATCTACTGAAGAATACTCAGCGATGATTGTGGACTTTTCGTCCTTTGAAAGCGGCATATTCGCTTCCACCTTTCATTCGAGTCCGCCCAGATCCGGGGTCGGCGTCGGTGATTCGCCGATCTCAGGTCAGGGTACGTGGGTGCAACCTGCGCAGTATATCACACACGCCCCCGGGCGTCTCAGCGCACGAGGAGCAACACGAGTCCGATAGCCACGAGCACCGCGATGCCCGCCAGGGCGGTACGCCACATGAGACTGCCGACCTGTTCGTCGGCGGCGACCTCCAACTCACGCAGTTCCTCGGCAGCATCATCGAACTGGTCTGTGGTCGGCCCGTCGAGCCGATCCCAGCGAGGATCCGAGCCCGACGCGTCGTCGTGAGCCAGCCTCTCGGCGGCCTCCAGCTCCATTTCGTCGATCCCGTCTTGTGCGAACGGATCGGGCGGCATGAGCTTATCGAAGTTCATCGCAGCCCCTTTCCGTCGGCGGGATCTGCCATCAGCGCAACATGCTCGATGTCGGCACGAATGCGAGCAGCAAGCGCATCGGTCGAGTCGAAAGCCTCCTGGGCCCTCAGCCTGCGCGCAAACTCGAGCATGATGTCCGTGTTGTACAGATCGCCCTCGAATCCCAGCAGGTGCGCCTCAAGATAGTCGTGCGCCTCGGGGAAACTCGGAGGGACGCCTACCGAGATCGCTGCGGGATACCGACGACCGGCAACGCTCGCCCACCCGGCATAGACACCATCCGCAGGAACAGCCGCATGCTGCTCTGGCCGTATGTTCGCAGTCGGGACGCCAAGCACAGAAGCGCCCTCGCCCCGCCCGTGCCCCACTCGCCCATGCAGCCGATGCAACCTGCCGAGGAGAACATCCGCGCTTTCCACCTGGCCGTGCGAAACGAGGCGCCTGATGCGCGTGGAGGTCACTGGCTCTCCGCCGATGACCACGAGCTCGTGCGGTATGACCTCGAAGCCCGCGCTTGCCCCGTATTCGCTCAGAGTTTCGACGGTTCCACTCGCTCGATTGCCGAACCTGAAGTCGCGGCCGACGAGAACGACAACGGGCTCTAATGCGGACATGAACACGTCGTCCAGAAAGCGCTTTGGGGCCATCTCGGCCATCCGCATGCAGAACGGGAACACGAGCACGACATCCGCGCCCAACTCCCCGACAAGTTCGATCTTCTCTGGAAGCGACAACAGCTGAGGTGCTGCCGCCTCAGGGGTGACGACCTGATCCGGGTCGCGATCGAATGTGACCACCACCGAGCGCGCACCTCGCTTCTGTGCGAGTGCCACCGTATCGGCGATGAGTGCCGCGTGTCCCAGATGAACGCCATCGAAGACGCCTATGGCAGCAACTGAACGGCCGAGATTCTCACAGCCCTGTTCCCACTCGATGACCTCGACGCTCACGGGCGCCTCCTGATTCCGACCGCGAGAACT
>JAHIQC010000175.1 GCA_018902765.1 Actinomycetota bacterium
CCGAAGCGGACAGGTGCAAGTCGCCGTGGATCGGCCACTCCATGCCCTTGACCCGGGCAATGACCGGCTCGCCGGCCTTGGGCGCCCAGACTCTGTCGGGCGCATCGAGCACTTCGCGCATGGCGCTTTCCTCGGAGGCGACCATGACGCGCGTACCCTGACGTGCGGCCACCAGCGGGCGAAGCTTGATGCGGTCGTTCAATGCGACCATGCCGCCGTTGAAACCGAGCACGATTGCGAACGGACCATTGAGCATTCCGGGTCCGTAGACTGCGCGCAGCGAGCGCATGACAGCCTGTTCCTCGGCGGGCATCCGATCTATCTCGCTCCACAGCGGGCTTGCGAGCGCTTTGCAGGCCAGCTCGAGCGGCAGCTTGTGGCGACGCAGGAGCAGATCGAAGAGGTACGCAGCGACCTCAGTGTCGGTACCAAGCGAGCACTTGTAGCCGAAGGCCTCCAGATAGCGGCTGTTGATGCCGTAGCTGGAGATCTCACCGTTGTGCACGATAGACCAGTCGAGCAGCGTGAACGGGTGTGCGCCGCCCCACCAGCCGGGGGTGTTGGTTGGGAATCGGTTATGGCCGACCCAAGTGTGACCCTCGTACTCGTCGAGACGGAAGTAGTGGCCGATCTCCTCGGGGAAGCCCACGCCCTTGAACGCGCCCATGTTCTTGCCGCTTGAGGCAACGAAGGCGCCGTCGACGCTGCTGTTGATGAGCATGACCGTGTGGACGATGAAGTCCTCGGGACTCATCTCGGAGACCTCGAGCTTATGCGGATCGGGGTTCAGGAAGTAGCGCCACAACAATGGCGCGTCGGTGATGCCCTTGGTGGGCCGGGTCGGCATCGGCTCGGCCAGATCGACCACGAAGTACTGGTCGAACACAGCCTCCGCGTCCTCTTTGGCCTTGATGTCGTGATACATCATGTGGAAGCAGAAGTGGTCCGGAAACTCGGGGTAGATGCCGTAGCCGGCGAAACCGCCACCCAGGCCGTTGCCGCGATCACGCTGTACCGCCATGGCCTTGATGGCCTCGACGCCACTCATGAGCGTGCCGGACTCGTCGCAGATTCCCATGAGGCCGCAGCCGCCATGGATCTTCGAGAGCGCCTCTTCGCTGTAAGACGGGCGGTCGAAACCGAACACGCCTTCGCGGTCAGAGAACGTCGGCAGCTTGGATGTGGGCATCCGCTCCAAAAGCGGGTTGAATTCCATGATTCTACTCATCTCCCTTGTCGGTCTCGGGGCTCATGAGGCGTGCGACCGCGTCGCCGCCAGGTGCTGCAAGCGGGCCGAGCCCGAGCTTCTTGCGAGCGGATTCCTTCGGTTTGCCGAGCTGCCCGGTTTCCATGAACGTCTTGTAGCCGGCAGCAACGGCGTCAGGAGCTGCGCCCTTGCCGATCGCGAGTTCCTTCAAGGTCCGAAACGTCTCGGCCATGCCGATCTCCGAGTGGCACAGCTCGAGGCACGTGTAGCACTCGAGGCACTTCCAGATGTTCTTGTCGGCAAGCACCTCTTCGATGTCGCCGCGCAGCAGTCTGCCGATGGTGTCGCAGGGGTTGAAGCTCGGGTCGACCTTGCACACCGGGCAATCGTCCTTGCACGCCTGACAGCTATAACACTTGCCGAGGAGCGCTACATCGAAGTCCTCGGCAAGGCGCACCTTGTCCTCAGCACGCGCGCCCCACTTCTCCAAGAACGGCTCGACCGAGACGCGGTGCATGTCCAAGCCAAGCTCTTCGGGAGAATGGCCGTAAGCCAGTGCGATGAGCTCAGAGAGGTACAGGACGGGAACGTTGACGTCCTCCTTGTTGCGCTGCAGTGCGGCCTGGTTCAGGTCGAACTGCTGGAAGCAACTCGGGCACACGACCACGAGCGCGTCGACCTCGTTGCGCATGAGATCGGTGAGCTTGCGGCGCGCGAACGCGAGCGAACCCTCGCGCTCACCCACGCGGTCCAGGTAGCCTCCACAACACTGCATCTTGGTCTGGTAGTCGACCACGCGAGCGCCCAGCGCCGCGACGATCTCCTCGACCTTTTTCGGGTTGAGCGGGTCGTCCCACTTGACCGCAGGCTGCGGGCGCAGGAGGTGGCAGCCATAATGAACAGCGATGCGCATGCCCCAGAACTGGTTCACGGCCTTGCTCGCGATGAGCCCCGGGCCCATGAAGTCAGCAAGCCACTCGGCGAAGTGCACGACTTTAAGGTCGCCGTCGTAGTGCAGGTCCTCGGCGGCTAGGCGCTCATTGATCTCGTCGCGCTCGCGCCAGTTGGTCTTGAGGTGGCTTTGCGCCTCCTTGAACGTGGAGTAGCAGCCGTTGCACGGCGTGACCACGTCGAGACCGGCCTTCTCGACCAGCGCGAGGTTGCGCGCCGCAGCGGTGTAGAACGCCGCCGGGTCGTTGGCCTTGACGAGCGTGCCCTCAGGACAGCACGTGTGACCGTCCAACTCGTGGATCGTGGCACCGAGGTCGTCGAACATGACGCGAGTCGACTTCTCGATGAACGGGAAGCGTGCGGGGATGGTGCACCCCCAGAAGACCGCGAAATCCTTCATGCGCTCAACCCTTCATTCGCCTGCAGAAACGAAAACGCCCGCCGAGGCCCAAGGGGCCAGGCGAGCGACATTGCTCTTGTAACCTATGACCGATACGCCGTTGTATCGGGTGCGGAGCAGTATAGCAGGCGTCTCGCGCCGATGTCACGCCACCTGAAACACGATGGAAATGAGCGGCGACACCCGCGAGGATATCAATAGTGGGCGGACACTGGATGGACAGAAGGCAACCGCTCTCGGGTATTGAACCTATATGGTGTGAACTTCCAATCCCGCAAGGAGGCCCGGCATGGCCGAGGATCGCTTCCGTATCGCACAGTTCTCCGACATCCACTGTGGCGACCCGCGCTTCGACGCCGAGCTTCTTGAGCGGGTGGTTGATGAGATCAACGCAGACAAACCCGACCTCGTGGTCGTTCCCGGCGACCTGACAGCCTCGGGATATCCAGATGAGTTCGTCGAGGCCAAACGCCACCTCGATCGGATCGAGTGTGCGAACGTGGCGGTTCTCATCGGCAACCACGACGCGCGAAAGGTCGGATACGAGATCTTCGAAGAGATGTTCGGCAAGCGCTACCGCACCTGGGACTTCTGCCTGAATATGGAGTGTGACCCACAGGTCAGCGAGGACATAACCGTGGTCGGACTCGACTCCACCAAGCCCGATCTGGACGACGGCGAGATCGGCCGTCATCGCCACAGCTGGCTGCGCGACCAGCTACGCGCGGCTAGGGGCTTCAAGCTCGTAACGCTGCACCACCACCTCGTGAGCATCCCGGGCACCGGCCGTGAGCGCAACGTGGTCTGGGATGCAGGCGAGGTCCTAGAGATACTCGCCGAGGAGAACGTGGATCTCGTGCTCGCCGGCCACAAACACGTGCCGTTCGTGTGGCCGACTGCTGGCATGCTGGTCGTTACGAGCGGGACCGCCTCGACATGGCGGACGCGTGGTTTCACGCCCCCCTCCTACAACATGATCGATGTCACACCGTCTCAGATCGTGGTGGAGATGCGCGCATCGCGGGGCGATCACGAGTGCCGACGTGTGGATTACCCCCGGATGCCCGCCGACACTCGGCGCCCCGTTGGCAGCCTGCCCACCAACGGACACCTCGACGCAGTGTCGCCGCCGACGCTCGAGTCTTAGCGCTCCACCTCGTCGCTGAGCACCACGGCTTCTGCCACTGCGCGCACGGATTTGCGCTTGTCCATGGCGAGCTTCTGCAGCCGGCGAAACGCATCGGGCTCGCTCATTCCGCGCGCCATGAGGATGCCCTTGGCGCGCTCAAGTATCTTGCGGGTCTCAAGGCGCTCGGCGAGGTCAGCTACTTCCTCGG
>JAHIQC010000176.1 GCA_018902765.1 Actinomycetota bacterium
CTAGCACGCGCCATCGAGGCCATGCTCATGGACCCAGAGCTTAGGCGCGCTTGCGTCGAAGAGGGTCGAAAGAACGTGCAGGCCCGCTTCACGTGGGATCGAATCGCCGAGGAGAACATCGCCGTCTATGAGCGCGTGCTCTCGGCTCGCGCAGGAGCCGCTTCGTGAGCGCGATGGCAGCAGGTTCTCGCCGCAGGTTGTTCCTTGTCGGGCAGCTCGTCGTCGGCGTCGTTGTGGGGTACTACATCGTTCGGACCGTGCTCGACCTCGTACGCAACGATGCGTTCTCGAGCCTGCACTTCGATCCGTGGCTCATCATCGCGAGCCTTGCGTTGCTCGCGCTGTACAACCTCATGTTCGTGCACACTTCGCAGCTCGTGCTGCGCGGTTCGGGCGAGCCTGTGAGGTTCGCAGACGCGTTCGCACTGAACTATGTGAGCGCACTGGGCAAGTATGTGCCCGGTGGTGTGTGGCACGTCGTGGGTCGCTTCGCGCTGGCTGAATCAATCGGGGTGCGCAGGCGCAGCGTGGTAGTCATGACGGTGTTCGAGAACGCGCTTGGCGTGGTATCGGGCATCCTCGTGGCGGTGCTGGGCCTAGGGCTTGCAGTCTCAAGCGCACTGGGACTTCCGGTCTGGCTCGCTCCGGCGGTCGCGGTCGCATCGCTTGCAGCCCTGCATCCTGCACTCTTCGGCAGGTTGATGCGTTATGGGCTCAAACTTGCCGGTGCCGAAGGGCAGATGCCGGAGTTGTCTTTCTGGCGCACGCTTGCGTTCGTCGCATATCGTGCGGTCGGCTGGTTCGTGGCCGGGTGGGCGTTCATGCTTTTCGCTCGTGCCGTGTCGGTCGACCCTGCGGGCTCCATCGGGTTGTACGCGGGGGCGTTCGCCGCGGCATCCGTGTTCGGGCTGCTCGTGCTGTTCGTTCCCGGAGGTATCGGTGTGAGGGAGGCCGCCCTCATCGCGCTTCTCACGCCGGCGCTGGGCGCCGGCGTCGCCGGAACCGTGGGCCTGACCTCGCGCGTATGGGCCACCGCGGTCGAGCTGGCCTTGTCCGGGATCGCGATCGCGTTGTCGGCGCGTATGGCGCGGCAGCGGAGGGCGGAAGCGTGACTCAGGCAGAGGTGATCTTGCAAAGGGAGTGGGTGCTTGTGCTCCCCGTGCTGATCCTGTTGCTCGTTCCGGGTCTGGGCGGTGCCGTCGCGTTCGCACGTCGACTGAGGCTCAACGCAGGTTACGTGGCGCTTATGGCCTTCGCGTTTGGTGTGGCTTGGACCGCGATGCTTTCAATCACCGCGTACTATGCCCGGTGGTCGTTGTCCGTTGTGCAGTGGGGCTATCTCGCAGCGGTACCGGTCTCGGCGGCGCTGCTCTTTGAGGCGTGGCGCCGCGCGAGAAACGAGCGGACCTCGCATATGCGAGGCGAGGCTGTCGAGCGACGCATAGACTCCGCGTGGCAGGGCTTTGTGCTCGCAGCCGCGGCGGCTGTGACCGCAGCGATCCAGCAGCCATGGTGGTTCGGTACGCCCGACGGCCTGTTCCATATCGCTGCGACCAGATCGCTTCTGGCTACTGGACGGACGGTCGTCACCGATCCGTTCTTCGGCACGAATTCCAACGTTCCGGACTCCACGGCCGGGATGTGGAATACGGTCCAGGCAGTCGTTGCCAAGACGCTCTCTGTCGACCCGGCTTCGGTCTACCTTGCTCTCACAGCCGCCGCCGCATTCGTGGTTGTTCTGGCGTTCTGGGTCCTCGCTCACGAAGTCAGCGGCTCGCGCTGGGCCGCGACCTGGGCCAGCTTGGCCTATTTTTCTTTTGCCTGGTACACGGATTTCCGCAACTTCGCATATCCCAATAAGGTTTCCATCGCATTGGCGTTTCTGACCATTGCGCTGTTCGTGCGCATGGCCACAAAACCCCAGAAGCTGCTCGTGATCGTCGGGGGTATTGCGGGCTTCGCGACGCTTGCGGTGCACCTCGCCTCCGGAGAGCTTGTCTTGATCTGCGGAGGCGCGATCGCAATCGTGCTGGGATCGATGGGAGTCTGGCGCCGCGATCCGGCACAGCGCGCTCAGGCACTCTCAGGCACGCTAGCGGTGACCTCGTCGCTCGGTCTCGCGGTTCTGCTGGTGCTGCCGACGCTCTATCCTCGCGTTGCGGCACTCGAGGGCAGCACGGTCATCGGCTCGGACTCGTTCCTGTATGCCGGAGAGGAGCTCGTGCGCTTCCTCGGCATGAGCGTCGTGCTTCCGGGCGGCTTTGGTTTCGGGGGCCCGTGGCTCTTCTGGCTGACGCTGGCCATTGGGATCCTGGCCGTCCTCGTGGCGCTCAAATCAGATTCGCCGAGGACTGCGGCGGTGCTGCCGCTGATAGGCCTCGTGCACGTCATCACGCTCTTTCCGCCGGTGAGCACTCTGGCGCTCTCGTTCTCGAGCTACATGGTGGCGCGCATGGTCGAGCTGTTGCGTTGCTCGCCGTACATTGCGCTCGCATGGGCGTGGGGACAGGTCCCTTTGCCCACCCGGGCGCTCTCCCGAATCCTGGGTACGGCGCTGCTCGTGGCGGCGCTGCTGACGCAGTGGGGATATGTCGTCTCGACTTACGTTCAAGGTGAGGGCATCCAAAGGCGCGGCTACATCTTCTCGGTGGCGGACGCGCAAAGTCGCGATATTCGAGCGGCATGGGGTTTCGATGCGCTGTTCAAGATGCGGGAGATATTCGGCGACGAGTACCCGACCGTGGTGGCCGAGCCTCTCACGGGCTATCACCTCATGGGGCTCGAGACCGTGGCGGTTGTCGCATCGCTTCCGACGCACACGCCGGTGTTCATGTCGCGCGATGAGGTCGCGGATCGCAGCATCGACATGACATGGTTCTTCAACGAGCACGCGACGAACGCCGATCGCGCGGAGCTGCTCGAGAAGTACGAGGGGGATTACGTGTTCGTGTGGAAGCAGTACAGCGGGCTCGTCACCACGCGTGCGATCCAGGCCATGCCGCAGCTCGAGATGCTCGTAGACACCCCGACGGTCACGCTGCTGCGGGTTGTGCGCTAGCGACTCGTGCGTCGGACTCGCGCGCTACCGAACGGCTCCCTAGGGTGCAGGCGTTTTGCCCACCCATATGGTGACCGTCGAGCCGAACTTGGCCTCGAACGGTGCGAACGGATCCTGGGTCAGTACGATTCCATCATCCGGGCTCGTCTGGTAGTTCACGAGTGGCTCGAATCCGGCGGCTGTCAGCGTGGCCTTGGCTTCGCTCTCGGTCTTACCGATGACATCGGGTACCGGGGCTTTCTTGGAGCCGGTCGAGACGACGATCGTGACCTGCGACCCCGCTTCGATGGAGACGCCACCGTCAGGGGTCTGGCGAATCACCAGACCGGTCTTGACCGCATCGCTCGCCTCGTCGACGACCTTCACGGAGAACCCAGCCTTCTCGAGGTTCGTCTTGGCTTCGCCCTGCTTCTGGTCGAGCACATCGGGGACCTTCACGAGCTGGGTACCCTTGGAGATGTAGAGCGTCACGAGAGTGCCCGCGGGTACGTTCGCGGCTGGTGCCGGATCCTGCTTGAAGACCTGACCTTCGGGAACGTCCTTGTTGTACTCAGGTTGGATGGTGTCCAGCTCGAAGCCTGCGTCACGGATCGCCTTGATCGCATCGCTTTGGGTCATTCCCGAGAAATCGGGCATGCCCACTAGTTCGCGGCCCTTGCTCACTACCAGCTTGACCTCGCCACCAACCTCCAGCTCGACATTGGGCTCAGGCGTCTGTGAGATGACGGTGCCCGAGGGCTCCTGGCTATAGGTTCTGTCGACGGTGCCGACCACAAGCTCGACGGCGGTGAGCGCCTCGGTGGCCTCTGCTTCGGTCATCCCGATGACTTCGGGCACGACGACCTTGGGCGTGGTATCGAACAGCCCGAATGCGGCCGCAGCGCCAAGTCCCACGAGCAGAAGGCCGATGACCAGGGCTATCCAGGGCCAAGGATTCTTTTTGCGAGGAGCCGGGCGCAGGCGCGAGTTGGAGCCGGCGTCGATGACCGGCATGACGCTCGTCTCATCGGCCTTGGAGCCCATCGATGCCATCGGTGACTCGACCATGCGGCCCGAAGCTACCCGCGTCAGATCGCGTCGCATCTCCTCGGCGGACGCGTAGCGGTCTTGCGGGTTCTTC
>JAHIQC010000177.1 GCA_018902765.1 Actinomycetota bacterium
GAACAACGCCGGCACCGCGACCGAGTCACTGAGCTTCCTCGTGCCGCCGAACGGCACCGGTCGCTATTTCGTTGAGATCAGCGCCCACGGGGGCGCAGAAGGCCCCTATCAGCTCACGTGGTCGCTCAGGACCGCCATCGGCGACGCTGTACGCATCTCGGGCGCGGATCGCTACTCGACCGCGTTCGCAGCCAGCCGCTCCACGTTCACGAGCTCGACGGCGGTCGTCATCGCCAGCGGTGCCAACTTCCCTGACGCCCTGGCCGCAGCCGGGCTTGCGGGAGCGCTCGAGTGCCCCGTACTGCTCGTTCCCGCAGCCACGAGTCTGGATGACCCGCGCGTGGCGCCGCTCTATCTCGAGCTCACTCGCCTCGGCGCGCACGATGCGTACATCATTGGCGGAACCGCCGCAGTGAACGACTTCATGTACACCGAGATCGGCAAGATGGTGGCCTCGGTTCAGCGCATCCCGGGCTCCACGCGCTACGAGACGGCCAAGAACGTCGCTGACAAGATCGACCAGATCAACGGCGCGCCCTCGGACACCGTGTTCGTGGTGCGCGGAGACTCGTTCGCCGACGCATTGGCCGTGTCCCCGTTCGCCTACTCGCAGCGACTGCCGATTCTGCTGACCCCTCCCGGGGGCCTGGACGCCTACACGCGTTCGTATATCGACCTCAACGACGTGACCGATGTGCGCATCGCCGGAGGCACCGGTGCCGTCTCGGCCGCAGTCGCAACCAGCATCGACGCGCTCAATTCGGGCACCACCGATGTAGTCCGCATGCAAGGCGCGGACCGCTATGCGACAGGAGCGAAAGTTGCCGAGGAGTGCGTCTCGCTCGGTTGGGGCGACTGGGACGCCATCGGCTTGGCGACCGGCATGAACTTCCCCGACGCACTGTCCGGCGGTGCCGCCTTGGGCACGCGCGGAGGCGTTCTGCTTCTCACTGAGACCGGAACTCTCTCTCAAGCCGCCTACGACGCGATATCGGGCAATGCGAGCCCCACAACCATCGTTCTTGTTCTGGGCGGCACGGCCGCTGTGAATGATGCGGTGATTCAGACGGTTCGGGGTCTACTTCCATAGCTTTCCATGAGATAGACTCATCACCGTTGATCAATCGCTCATCGAGTGGGGGTACTACTTTGAGGAAATCCGTACTGTGTTCTATTCGCGTGCTCTGTGCTGCCATGCTCTTGGGGTCGATCGTGCCAGCAGCTGCGTTTGCAGATCCCGCCGCACCTGCCTCTTTGGGCATGCCGGCCCCAGCCGCTACAGCGGCGCGTACAGCCGGATTGCGTCCCCTGAATGTGCTGCCGCTCACGGCAGATGATGAGATTCCCGGCGTCGCACTCGGCGCTTCGCCGCAAGTCGGCTCCTTGAGCGCGAACGAGGATGACTATGTCGACGTCTACAGCGTGAGCATGTCGCCGGGCCAAGTGTTCTCGGCGGAGCTCAGCATGCCGGCCGGACGATCGTTCTACATGGAGATCTACGACCCGACCGGCACCTCGGTCTATGAGTACGATGGCCTCAATGCTCAGTCCTCGCCGTGGGACATGACGCACGACCGCGTGCAGGTCCCCGCCTACAGCACCGGCGGGAACTACTACGTCGTCGTGTGGCTCGGCGATGACAACCCCGTCTGGGGTCAGTACTCGATCGCATGGCAGAGGTACACCATCGGTGGAGATGACGATGTTTCCGGCGCGATCTCGCCTGCTACAAGCCCGGTCAGCAACGCACTCGACTGGCGTACCGATCCGTCCGACGTGTACAAGTTCGATCTGCTCGCAGACCAGGTTCTCACCCTGACGCTCACCGCCGGTAGTAGCGCGGCGTCTTCGGTGTTCCCGATCGGCGGTTTTGACATGTTCGCCTACCAGGCCGGTACCACCACCACGTGGGGCAACGACTGGCCCACGTTCTACATCAACACGCTGGACGGCGGTGCCAATACTGCCACCAAGTCGTACTACTGCCCGCCGCGCGGAGGCGGGTCCGTGTACGTCGAGATTCACTCCGAGATTTCTGCGGCGAACTACACCCTGGCGTGGAGCGTCACGGACCCGAA
>JAHIQC010000178.1 GCA_018902765.1 Actinomycetota bacterium
CAGATCGACACAGACGAGCTCACGATTAGCAGGGTGACCGCGCCCGAGGATGCATGGATAGTCGTACACCTCGACGACAACGGCATGCCAGGTGAGCGGGTCGGTTTCGAACACCTCAACAAAGGCGTCAACAACGACGTTCGGGTAACCCTCGAGGGCATCACGAGCGAAAAGGTCATCGTCGCCGTGCACGCCGACAAGGGAACACCCAATGAGCTCGACTTCGATATGGAGAAGCCGACCACGAGCCTTGACCGGCCGTTCTTCGTGGATGGCATGGAGCTCGCCATGGTCGTGACCGTGCGCGAATTCGGTGTCAAGGCCGAGGAGGGTCAGGCGGCGATCGAGGTCGCCGACCAGCCCGGCGCTACCGAGACACTCGTGGTGGACCGTGCGGTCGCACCGACAGGCGCCTGGGTCGTCGTGCACCTCAACGACGACGGCATGCCTGGCGAGCGCGTCGGCTTCGCCCAGATCCCCGCGGGCGAGAGCTTTGCCGTAGAGGTCAAGCTCGACGCTGGCGTCGAGCTCACAGACTCGCTGCTCGTGGCGGTCCACGCAGATCGTGGCACTCCCGGCACCCTGGAGTTCGACATGGAAGACAAACTCAACAGCTCGGATCAGCCGTTCTTTGTGAATGGCGACGAGGTAGCAACGAAGGTTTCCGTGAAGTAGAGGACCACCCGGCACGCCCGGAGGACACATCGCAGTGGTGGTGCATCCTCCGGGCAGCTGTCCTTTTCTGATGAAAGGATGAGGAATGAAGAAGTTACGCGTGAGCGTGTCATTGGCCATTGGCCTGGTTGTGCTTGCAGGTGTGGGTGCAGCACTCACTGGATGCTCCAAGAGCCCCGCTGCGGCCGAGTCCTCTGACACGTCCACAACCTCGAACGTGGACTCGCTGCCGACGCTCGAAGTAGTTGAACCCTCAGCCGACGCTGTGGTTTCCGCAGGTGACGTCCGGATGTCGGTCAAGACGACAGGGCTGGCGTTCGTGATGCCGAGCAATACCAATGTCACCGGCGAAGGTCATGTCCATTTCACGCTCGATGGAGAGCCTTTCAAGATGAGTGTGACTCCTGAGTACACATACGAGAACGTGGCGCCCGGCGAGCACACGCTCGAAGCCGAACTCGTTCAGAACGACACCGAGCCGTTCTCCCCACCGGTCAAGCAGACGGTCACATTCACCGCACGGTGAACGTGAGAAGTGATTCAACCGATTCCGGACCGTCTCCGCTTCGGCAGAGAGGATGCCCGCATGAAAGCCAGGCACATTCGAACACCCCGGTCAGCGTGTAACGGGCGCACTCATGCACTCAAAACGACCGTCCCCAAGGCTGGCTCCGATGTTGAGATCATCAACGAGATGCAAGCTGTGGGGGGCCAGTGAGCGCCCCGCGACCGCACCGACGGCCCTCGGCACAGAACCACGACGTTGTCTCCCGATTACAGGCCACCCTTGATCGGGAGGAGATGCAGCGAAAGCGAGTGCTGCGAATCGCCTTGACCGTCGCTGGACTGTCAGTCATGGCGACCATCGCAGCACTGGCGATACTGCAGGGCAATGCTTCTGCCGCCGCGCGTTCGCCGGAGTATTCGGCTCGCAGTGAGGTCGGCGTGACCCCTGTGACCCCGCCGAAAACTCCGGAGGCGGTGCCGGCAACCCCGATTCCCACACAGGTGCCACCGAGCCCCCCAGAGCCCCAGCGAATCTCGGTGGCCATCGGGCAGTCAGGATACGAACCCAGTGCCATCGTGGCCTCAGCGGACGAACCGATCATTGTGTCGATTGAGCAAGGAGATGGGTGCGCGGCGGGCTTTCTGATTCCCGCATTGGGCGTGAGTGAGGACAACTCTGCCGGTCCTGTGACCATTGACCTGGGCATCGTGGCTGCCGGGCGCTATCAGTTCTCGTGCGGGATGGGAATGGTGACGGGCGAACTGGTTGTTCGGTAAGTCGAACACGCAAGTCCGGCTAAATACGACCAATTAAGTCGTGTATATCCTATGGATACCCCGGCGCTGGTACGTGTCTTGCATCTAGTACCGGGCAACCGCAGTTCAGGCAACCATTGAGATCGAGGAGTCCGTGACCGCAGCTCGCGCATTCAGCAGACTCACCTCGGCCACCGTGATCGTCGCCGTCGCGACCTTCACCGTATTGGCCGTATGCTGCGCCGCGTTCGGCGCTCCCGCAACCGGCGGAATCATGCCCGGCGAAGACGCGTGCTCGATCAACTCCCCAGGGCTCTATGCGCTCGTCGGCCCATCTGCCGAATCGACTAAGATCGCTATGGCGCTGTCTGCGACCCATGGCATGCCGCTTCTCCTCGGCATTGCGGGGGGAATCGAGGTCGGGGATGCACTCGACGCAGGCGATCAGCCTGATTCCCCAGACCCCAGGCACGAGCGAATTCGGGCCTGAGTTGCCTTTCGCGAAGTGCGCCGGCGGTTTACCGTCGGTGGGCTCGCGCTGGTCACGTGCTCCGCGAATCGCACGATGCGCGTAGAGCCTCGCCCAACACATGACACGCAGCTCCACAGCTGCGGCAGCGAAGGGATGAATCCCCATGAATGCAGTACACATACGCACCGAAGGGATGTTCTGCGATGCGTGCCCACCGCGCATCGAAGCCGAGATCGAGCATCTACCCGGAGTCAAGGCCGCGAAAGCCTGCCGTTCGATGCATCTGACTTCGGTCCTGTTCGATCCGGAGATCGTCGATTCCGAGACGATTCGTGATCGGATCGAGTGCGCTGGTTTCGACGCACATCTGTTTGTGGCGGACCTCCCGCACTGATGCACCACCAAACCAGACCAAGAATCAACAATTTAGGAGTGAGTTCAAATGATGTTCTTCTGGCTTCCAGTTCTGATTCTGCTTCCTGTCGGCATCTTGTGGATGCTACGTTCCGGTACCACATCGGAGCGCTATGACATGAACCGTGGCGGACGTGAAACCTCACCAGGTGCAGGCCCGGCTGCGGACCCCGTGGATATCGTCCGAATCCGTCTGGCCCGAGGCGAGATCACAACAACCCAGTTCGATGAGATCCGCAGTGCGCTCGGATAGGGCACTGCGCGAACGAGAGTAGGTTTTGATGAACCGGAAACTAGTCATGTGGGCCGTGGTAAGCGCTATCATCGCCGGCGTCGCTTTCTCCTTGCTGAGCCCGGTGCCGGCCATAAAGAAGAACGTCACCGCCGAGGAGCTGACGCAGCTGCAGAGTTCGGGTGCTTGGGTAGTCGATGTCCGCACCAACAGCGAGTTCGTGAGCGGCCACATCCCGAACGCACTGAACATCCCATTGGATCAGCTCTCGCAGGCGGCTGCCACTTGGAGCAAGACGCAACCGATTGTCGTCTACTGCGCCACAGGCGCGCGATCTGCCCAAGCAGCAACACTGCTCGCCGAAAGCGGGTTCAAGAAGGTCTACGATTTTGGAGGCGGCGCTGCGGCATGGACGGGAGCGGTCGAGGGTGGAAGCGCCCCTACATCGATCACTGCCGGGCCGGGAGTGGTCAAGACCGATGGTCTGCCCGTGTTCATCGATTTCGCTTCCAGCACTTGACCCGTGTGCGTGGAGATGAAGCCTCTGGTCGAGAGGCTCGAGAAGGAGTATGCGGGCAAGGTCGAGTTCCGACGCTATGTTGATAGCGGCGATCCAATCGGCGACAAACTGGCACAACAGTTCAATGTGCAATACGTGCCCACATTCGTGTTCGTCGATGCTGATGGGGGTGTCTCGGGCCAGCCTATCGTGGGCGGAGTTGACGAGGCGACCTTGAGGCAGCGACTCGATGCATTGAAATAGGATGATCTCCTCGCGCCAGAAGAGAGACGGCATGTCGAGCGGAACGGGTGGGACGCCATTGGCGCCCCACCTTCGTCGTTTGCGCGCAAATCACCCAGTGGGCTTCGCACCGAAGTCACTCCGTGACAAGCGCGCCCCATGAGGGCATACACAATACGACTCTCGCCGAGCCGCCCTCGGGGCATCTTCACGCGAATCGCGACCCATGGCGGCACTTCGGGGGATCAGTTGCCGATTCTTGGGTGGTGTATGGCCTATGAAGAAGAGTCCACTGATGTGGGCGATCATCATGATCGTCATCGGGCTCATCGGCCTGATCTTTGTGCTCTCCGCAAATCGGGCTTCGCCGGACGACGCCTTCTCCTCCAATGGTCAGATGATCTATTACACCGGAGCCAGCCGGGGCGGCCAGATTCCCCGAACCGTCGGCGGCGCCGGCATGATGGGCCCGGGCATGATGGGCGCTTCGGCCTGCGTAGACTGCCACGGCGAAGATGGGCGTGGTGGTCAAGTGGACATGATGTACCAAAGCACCGAGATCCCCGACATCAGGTACTCCTCTTTGACCTCCCCGCATACCGAGGATGAGACCGAGACACCCGGATGGACGGATGCCGAGATCGCGCGGGCCATCCGAGAAGGCATCGAACCCGACGGGAACCGCATCAAGTCACCCATGCCCCGATGGAACATGACAGACGCTGAGATAAGCGACGTGATCGACTACCTCAAGGAGTTGGATACAAGATGATGGGATACGGCGGAGGCTACGGTGGGGGCTACGGAAACATGATGGGCGGTACAGGGTACGGCGGATGGCTCGTTCTCCTGTTCGGTGCACTGATCGTCGCGGGAATCGTGCTTCTGGTCATCTGGGCCGTGCGCGCATCTTCAGGCGGCGCACATCACGGAGGGCCGACGCCCTCGAGCGGCATCGCCCACGATGAGGCGGTCGCGTTAGCCAGGAAACGGCTTGCGACCGGCGAGATCACCAAGGACCAGTACGACGAGATCATGAGTGCCCTCGGCGGGCCGCGGTGACGCTACGGCGTCGGCCCTAATCATGGAACATCCAGCCGACCACGGAGAAGTTCACAAGTCCGAACACTCCGGGCACGATGAGGGTCGGCATCAGGGGCACTCCGTGGCGGACTTTCGCTACCGCTTCTGGGTGTGCCTTGCCCTAAGCGTGCCAGTCGTTCTGCTCTCGCCACAGCTCCCGTTCTTCGGCGCTGGCCGGATCATCGAAATGCCCGGGGCCGACTGGGTTCTCCTCGGCATATCGAGCTTCCTTTATGTCTACGGTGGACGACCGTTCCTGCTGGGTCTGGTCCGAGAACTGCGTAGTCGAACTCCGGGCATGATGACTCTGGTGGCCGTCGCTATCACCGTCGCGTACACATACAGCGCCGCGACGGTGCTCGGCCTTGAGGGCATGCCGTTCTTCTGGGAGCTCGCCACACTCATCGACATCATGCTTCTTGGGCATTGGATCGAGATGCGCTCGGTCGGTGAAGCCTCCAAGGCCCTCGAATCGCTTGCCATGCTCATGCCTGCGGCCGCTCACCGGCGCGCGGCGGATGGCTCACTTGAGGACGTGCCGCTCGAAGAACTCGCGACCGACGACGTGGTGGTCGTGCGGCCGGGAGAGAAGGTACCGGCCGATGGCTCGGTGATCGACGGTGCGTCGGCGGTAGATGAGTCGATGCTCACCGGCGAGTCCCTCCCAGTTTCCAAATCGCCTGGTGACGTCGTCATCGGCGGAGCCGTGAATGGCGAGGGCGCCCTGGAAGTATCGGTGACGCGTACCGGCGAGGAGTCGTTTCTGGCCCAGGTCATCGACCTTGTCCGTGAAGCGCAGAGTTCCAAATCCAAGACTCAGGACCTTGCCGACACCGCGGCGATGTGGCTCACCCTCGTCGCTCTAGTCGGCGGTGCGTCCACTCTTGCCGTGTGGATGGCACTGGGCGAGACGCTCGCCTTCGCTATGGAGCGCGCGGTCACGGTGATGGTCATCGCCTGTCCGCATGCGCTGGGTCTGGCCATCCCGCTCGTGGTCGCCGTGTCGACCGCCAAGGGCGCCAAGAGCGGTCTACTCGTGCGCAACCGGATGGCGTTCGAAACCGCGAGGCTGATTGATGCCGTCATCTTGGACAAGACCGGCACACTGACGCAGGGGCGCTTCGGCGTGCAGGAGGTCGTGGCGTTCGGGGATCGTGACCGCGACGAGATTCTGAGCCTTGCAGCCTCGATCGAGGAGTTGTCCGAACATCCCATAGCCCGGGCCATCGCCGATGCCAGTGTCGAGAGGCGCGCCGTAGAGGAATTTGCGGCGATTCCCGGCAAGGGGGCCCGAGGCAGAATCGCAGGCCTCAACGTCGCTGTGGCGAGTCCGGGCTACCTGACAGAACTCGGCGTCGCCTCGCCAGTCGACATCGCCACACTGACTGATGGCGGCAGAACCGTGGTGTTCGTCCTTGTCGACGACACCCCCATCGGCGCGATCGCCCTGTCCGACGTCATCAGACCCGAGTCAGCACGAGCGATTCGCAGGCTGACCGAGATGGGCGTCGAGACCATCATGCTCACCGGCGACAACGCGACCGTGGCCAAGCGAGTGGCCGAGGAACTCGGCATCGAGCGCTACTTCGCCGAGGTGCTTCCTGCGGACAAGGCTGCCACGGTCAACAAGATACGCGCCGAGGGCAAGGTCGTTGCCATGGTGGGCGACGGAGTGAACGACGCGCCCGCGCTTGCCTCGGCCGACGTGGGAATAGCCATTGGGGCGGGCACCGAGGTGGCTGTCGCGACGGCCGATGTCGTACTGGTGCGCAGCAACCCCGACGACATCCCGACCATCATCGCGCTCTCGCGAGCCACCTACGGAAAGATGATCCAGAATCTCATCTGGGCCACCGGCTACAACGTGATCGCTATCCCACTGGCCGCGGGAGTACTCGCGGGCGCAGGGATCTTGCTCAGTCCCGCGGTTGGCGGCGTTCTCATGTCAGCCTCTACCGTGATCGTCGCTGTCAATGCACGCAATCTCACAGTCAGGCAGTAATCGGCAGCACGCCGCTGCGACGCAGAGGCATTACGCACTTTGCGCAGAATCTTAGTGCGTTAATCGACCGCAATCTGGGGTTATGCTCGGTGGGCCCCCTCAGATTGAAGGTCGAAGATGACTCACCCGCACACGCTGGTAGACGAAACACCCATATCGCCACTCCGGCAGCGCGCCATCGAAATCGAGGTCGCCGAGGCGTTCCGCTTCGTCATCACCGAGCGCCTGGGACAATCGGTTGCGGCCGAATTGTTCCAAGAAGCCGTCGACAGGCTCGCCGATTCGGCGGCCCGAGGCCTGCGCGATCGCTACCCGAACCCAAAGCTTGCCGAGCTCTGGGAGGTCTGGTCACATCTCGGCGGCGAAGGAAGACTCGATCTTACGCTCGATGAGCTCACCGATGAACGACTTCGGTTCCACGTCGATCATTGTGCTTACGCGGATATGTACCGGTCTCGCGGTCAAGCCGAGGCGGGCGTCGCGTTCAGCTGTCGACGCGATGCGCCGTTCGCAAAGGCTCTGGTCCCCGGAGTCACGGTAGAGCAGTCCAGGACCATTCTCGAGGGCAATCACTACTGCGAATTCACCTACACCTTGGAGGACCGATGAGACTGCCCAAGGAACTCGCCGAACGGCTCCGAGGTGGCGCGGCTGGCACCTGTGTCGCTTACCTCACCACGTCATCTGTGGACGGTCGATCCAACACGTTCGCCTCACCCTTCACCGATGTCGTGAACGGTGAACTCATTCTCATGCCGGACCTGTTCGCGCAAAAGACAAAGGTGAACCTGAACGAGAACCGGAGCGCGACGCTCAGTTTCGCCTTCGATGAGGACTCCGTAGACGTGGTGCTCGAGGGTCGGGCCGACGTCGTCCAGTGGGGACATCCCCGTGCGTTCAAGCTCTTCGGGCTGTCCGCTGGCAAAGTGCTCGACCGGTGGGGCGACTGGGACGACACCGTTGAACCCGTGCTTGATGCTCCCGAAGCAGCCACACGGCCTTCAGTGTTCGCTCAGCGCGGTGTCATCGTATTCAAGCCCGAACGCGTAGTGGAGGCCCTGGCATGAAACTCGGACAAGACGCATCCAAGGCTCTGCGTACCGTGGGCGGCGGCGGAGCGGTCGTGTATCTCACGACCTCGTCGCGGTCGGGAAACCCCAACACGGTTGGCGAGCGGTTCGTCACCTTGTACAAGGAGGAGTTCATCCTCATCGCGGAGATGTTCGCGCAAAAGACCCGGGTCAACATCAATGAGAACCCCCATGGCGTCATCACCCTCGCCCATCCCGTGAAGGGCCGCACCTGGGTGTTCTCAGGCCCGATCACCATCCTGCAGGAGGGGCACGAGCCAGGCGCCACCTGGGAAGGCCTCGATGTCGCCGAGACGTTGAGCGAGTGGGGCGACTGGGCCACCAAGGAGCCGCCATCAGAGGTTCCACCCGACATCCGACCGCCCGCGCTCGTCCAGCGCGGGGTGATCGCGCTCCGCGTGACCTCCCTGACCGACTTCCACCCCGACCGCGCCGGTGAGCCGCTGCACATCGGTGGTCCCGCAAACTGATAGGAGAGACAACTATGGCA
>JAHIQC010000179.1 GCA_018902765.1 Actinomycetota bacterium
GCGCAGCGTCAGGAGCAGGATGCGCAGGTCGAACGTGAGCGACCAGTTCTCCACGTAGTAGAGGTCGTAGCGCGTCCGCTCCTCGATCGGCACGTTGCCCCGCAGCCCGTTGACCTGCGCCCACCCGGTGATTCCGGGTCTGACCTCGTGTCGACGAGCCTGGATTGCATTGTACCGCGTCAGGTACTCGGGAAGCAGGGGCCGCGGCCCGACGATGCTCATCTGGCCGACAAGGACATTGAGCAGTTCGGGCAGCTCATCAAGAGAAGTGCTCCGCAGCACCCGACCGAAGCGCGTGAGCCGCGCGGCATCGCTGCCGACGGCCTCGACTGCGCTAGTCGCCGCAGGAGTCGGAATCATGGTCCTGAACTTGAGCAGCCGAAACAGCTCGCCGCCCTTGCCGGGTCGCATCTGCGCGAACAGTACAGGTGAGCCCAGATAGAGCCTCACGAGGGCCGCGAGCACGAGAAGCAGCGGCGATAGGGCAATCAGAAGTATCCCCGCAGCCAAGGTGTCCGCTACGCGTTTGAAGGCGTCATACATGCGATGCGAGCGCTTCACGATACAAGTCCTCGTACTCGGAGATGATGCGGGTCAGAGCGAAACGTTCTAGGGCGCGCTCACGGGCAGCGCGTCCACGCGAGGCGAGCTGCGACGGATCGGCAGCTGCCTGTTCGATCGCCGCCCCGAGTGCGACGGCGTCGTCCTTGGCCACGACCCAGCCCGCTTCGTCCCCGATCGCGTCGGTGATGCCTCGCGTATCTGTGCCGATGACCGGCACCCCTGTCCCCATAGCCTCGAGGACCGAGCGGGGAAGGCCTTCGCGCTCAGACACGAGCACCGCCGCGTCCGAGGCTGCGAGAACCGCGGGGATATCGCGGCGATAGCCCGCCCAACGCACGCGGTCCGCGATGCCGAGTGCCACCGCCAGTTCGCGAAGCTTGGGCTCCAACTGACCGGTGCCAACGAGCACGAGTACTACTCGAGGGTCTTGCACCCGCGCCAGAGCGCGCAGGAGGTGGTCGTGTCGCTTCACGGGAGCCATCTCCGCGATTATCGCGAGCATGAACTCCTCGGCGGAGATGTTGAGTTCTTTTCGCACGGCTCGGGCTTCGTCTGCGGGGGTCGCGTCGGGGGCGAAGCGGTCGGTGTCGACTCCGATTCCGGGGATATGACGCACCTGTGAGGCGGGCAGCCCGCCCAGGCTCGCGGCGGCCTCGAAGTCCTCCTGGTTCACGGTCACGAGGAAATCTGTCCATGGTGCGGCGAGCCGCTCCATGCTTCGGAACGCCGCATGCGGGGCGGCATTCTGTCCTTCATAGAAGTGGAAGCCATGCGCTGTGTAGATGATCGCAGGTCGCTTGTCCGCAGGTATCGAGCGCAGTGCGAAGCGCGTAACGAACGCAGCCACCGGTGTGTGTACATGAACAATGTCGTACCCGCCAGCCATAATGATGCGTCGCACTTTGCGCGGAGTTCCGATGAGGTTCGAGGGCGCGGCCGCATCGCGGCTCCAGCCGACGTCGAAGCGGGCGTCGAACTCGCCATCGAGCCAGGGGTCAGTGCTCGCACCGTTGGCCAGAGCATCGACGCGCCAGCCCAGCCCGCGGAAGTGCCTCGCGAACGGCAGCAGGAACGCTTCGAGAGTGATGGGCACGGTCGTGACCATGAGCACCGAGCAGTTGATCGGGAGCCTCCTTGCCCGGACGACCGCGCGCCGTGGCACAGCGGGTCGGTTGTCGTGTGCAATATTATCGCACGCGACGCTCCTCGGGCGACTGAAACGGACGCCCGAATATGCTAGGATGCGTGCCCAGACCAATGGTCGTCGGGCCGAAAGGCGGTACGGGATGAAGTTCCACGGTACAGCACACAAATACGGGCGCGATGTCGACACCGACGTCATCATCCCGGCGCGCTATCTGAACACCAGCGTGCCCGAGGAACTCGCCAAGCACTGCATGGAGGATCTTGACTCCGGATTCGTGGCCAAGGTCGAGTTCGGAGACATTCTCGTTGCCGAGGAGAACTTCGGCTGTGGCTCGAGTCGTGAGCACGCGCCGATCTCGATCAAAGCGGCTGGTGTCTCGGTTGTCATCGCGAAGTCCTTCGCACGGATCTTCTATCGCAACGCGATCAACACAGGGTTGCCGATCATGGAGGCCCCTCAAGCGGTCGACGGGATCACCGACGGCGACGAGATCGAAGTTGACGCCGACACGGGAGTCATCATCAACAAGACGACGGGTGCGACCTACCGCGCGCAGCCGTTCCCCGATTTCATCAAGGACATCATCGAGGGCGGCGGACTGGTCGAGGCGACCAGGGCCAAGGTGGCCGGCAAATGACGACCTACTCCATCTGCCTGCTTCCCGGGGACGGAATCGGTCCCGAGATAACTGCTGAGGCCGTCAAAGTCCTCGGCGTCATCGGAAAGCGTCACGCTACCGAGTTCACGTTTGCCGAGGCGCTCCTCGGCGGAATCGCCATCGATGAGACCGGCTCGCCGCTTCCCGAGGACACGCTCGTGAAGGCCAAAGCGGCTGACGCGGTGCTCCTGGCCGCCATCGGTGGTCCCAAGTGGGACACGACTGACCCGGCCAAGCCGCGGCCCGAGCAGGGGCTCCTCGGCATACGCAAGGCGCTCGAGCTGTACGCCAACCTTCGCCCCGTGAAGCTCTTTCCGGCGCTGCTGGCTGCGAGCAGCCTGAAGCCCGAGTACCTCGAGGGCGTCGACATGCTCATCGTGCGAGAGCTCACCGGCGGGTTGTATTTCGGTGCGCGCGACCGCGAGACCGATGTCGCCGGCGCATCGAGCGATGGTGGGCCCGGCATGCGCGCGTACGACACGATGGCGTACAGCGAGTTCGAGATCGAGCGCATTGCGCGCACGGCATTTGAGGCGGCGCGTCTGCGCGGCTGCAAGGTGCACTCGGTGGACAAGGCCAACGTGCTTGAGTCCTCGCGCCTCTGGCGTGAGGTCGTGCATCGCCTGCACGCCGTGGAGTTTTCGGATGTCGAGCTTCTCGACCAGCTCGTGGACAATACCGCCATGCAGCTCATCCGCAACCCCGCTCAGTTCGACGTGGTCGTGACCGAGAACATGTTCGGCGACATCCTGTCCGACGAGGCCTCGATGCTCACCGGTTCGCTCGGTATGCTCGCGAGCGCTTCGCTCGGCGATGGCACCGCGCTCTACGAGCCGAGCCACGGCTCTGCACCCGATATCGCTGGGCAGGGGATAGCCAATCCGCTTGCGATGCTGCTCTCCGTCGAGATGATGCTTCGCTACAGCTTCGCGATGAACGACGCGGCCGACGAGCTCGCCGCCGCGATCGAAGCCGTGTTGGCCGATGGCTGGCGCACCCGAGACATCGCGGACGCCGAAACGCCAGCGGAGCGAATCGTGGGCACGGTCGCGATGGGCGGCCTGGTCGCTGAGCGTCTCGTGTCCTAGGGCTTCGGCCGATCCTGGGCTACACTGTTTCATCACAGCACACGAGAATGAGAGGGGTGCGGGCCATGTCATTGCCCAAGGTGGACTGGATATGGATGGACGGCGAGCTTGTTGAATGGGACAAGGCGCAGGTACACGTCCTGACGCACGCTCTCCACTACGGCAGCGGCATATTCGAGGGCATTCGTTGCTACTCGACCCCCGACGGCCCTGCGGTCTTTCGCCTCCGTGAGCACATGGAGCGCTTTGAGCGCTCTGGCAAGATGCTCTTCATGGAGCTCGGTTACTCGGTCGACGAGATGGTCGAGGCCGTGCTCGAGACCATCCGCGCAAACAAGCTTCCGGCCTGCTACATAAGGCC
>JAHIQC010000180.1 GCA_018902765.1 Actinomycetota bacterium
AGCATCGTGGCCATGTTGGGCATGATCATGCCCGACCCCTTGGCCATGCCGCCGACCCTGAAATGGCGGCCGCCGGCGTCAAGCCCGACGGCCAGCTGCTTTGTGAACGTGTCGGTCGTCATGATTGCCTCAGCCGCCGCATTCCCGCTTGCGCAATCCAGCGCGGATACGGCGTCGGTGATACCCGCGAGCACGACGCCCATGGGCATCGGCACTCCGATGACTCCCGTGGACGAGACCACGACCTGCGAAGCGTCACAGCCCAACTCCTCGGCAAGTGTAAAGGCCATCGATTGCGCGTCGGCAAGGCCTTGCGCGCCAGTGCATGCGTTCGCGTTGCCTGCGTTGACCACGACCCCGCGAACCATGCCGTCTGACACGGCGGCGCGCGACACGATCACCGGCGCTGCGGCCATGGAGCTTTGGGTGAAGACCGCAGCTGCGGGAACCGCGTGCTCGCATGCGATGACGCACATGTCTCGCTTGCCGGACTTCTTGACGCCCGCGGAGATGCCGGCCGCCAGAAAGCCTGCAGGAGCCAGGATGCCGCCTTCGACATGTGAGTAAGTCAACTCGCTCATAATCGCCCCTCTAGACGACCGGGACCGGATGGTCCAGGCCGGATGTCTCATCGATACCGAGTACTAGATTCGCGCACTGCACGGCCTGCCCGGCGGTCCCCTTCACGAGGTTGTCGATGGCGCACACCGCCACGATGGTGCCTGCGGGATCGACGCTCACCCCGATGTGCGCCCGGTTCGTGCCACGCACCTCAGCCGTGGACGGCATCCGCCCGGCATCATGCACGCGAACGAACGGCTCGTCGGCGTAGCGCTCGCGGTAGATCTGAACAAGCTCGGCCGAGGAGATCTCAGTGGAGGCGTCCATGTACACAGTGGAGAGCAGCCCGCGCGTCATCGGAACCAGATGCGGGGTGAACACCACACGAAGCACCCTGCCGGCCGCCAGCGCAAGTCCCTGCTCGATCTCGGGCGTGTGTCGGTGCGACCCCACCCTGTAGGGCTGCAGCGATTCGTTGACCGTCGGGTAATGTGTGCCGGCGCCGGGACTTCTCCCGGCACCCGAGACGCCCGACTTCGCGTCCACGATGATCTTGTCGCCGGCAACGAGGCCGGCTTCAATCGCGGGAACCGCGGCAAGCAAGCTGGCTGTCGGGTAGCAACCCGGGCAGGCCACGAGCGAAGCGCCCGCCAGACCTTCGCGGCTCAGTTCAGGAAGACCGTACACCGCGCTTGCGAGCAGATGGCTGCTGGTATGCGGCACGCCGTACCACGCCTCATAGACCTCTGGGTCTTTGAGGCGATAGTCGGCGGACGCGTCGATGACCGTAAGCCCAGCCGCGAGCAGCGCAGGCGCGAGCTTGAGCGCCGCAGTATGCGGCACACCGAGGAACGCAATCTCGGCGGCCTTCGCAATCGCCGCGACATCCGGTTCGACGTACGACAGATCCGTGTGGCCAGAAAGGATCGGGTACACGTCGTCGACGCGCTTGCCGGCTTCGGCAGCCGAGGTGACCATGGTGAGTTGTAGTTCGGGATGACCGAGGATGAGCCGCGTGAGCTCAATACCCGCGTATCCCGGAGCACCTATGATGGCGACCTTTGTCATGCGTGGACCCTCCTGCGGCGAATACAGTGGGTCGATTCTATAGACATAACGCATAGAGGTCAATGACTATGCAACTAATGTGCGTAGTACATCACAGATATTCTATATATTTGTGTACCGCTATGGTTCTATGCAGTTTGCTGACTATGCGCGGAGCTCCGCACCAACCGCTCCGGCGACCTTGCGCAACAACCGCTCGTGTTGTGGCTGGACTTCATCATCCGTGAGCGTGCGATCGACGGCACGATAGCGCAGCGAATATGCCAAGCTCTTCTTGCCCGCGGCCACACCGGTACCACGGTACACATCGAAGAGAGTCGCGCCTTCCAGCAGTTTGCCGCCCGCAGAGTCGATTGCCTGCTCGACACGTCCGGCAGCCATCGACTCGTCGACAACGAGAGCCACGTCAATCTCGATAGCGGGGAATCGCGCAATCTCGCGATACTTCTTGGGTCGCGAGCCCTTGATGAGCGACTCCACGAACACCTCGAAAGCGACTACGGGTCCATCGGCCTGAAACGCGCGAAGAGCCAGCGGGTGAACCTCCCCGAGCCAACCGACCACATCGCCATTCACGATGACATCGGCCGCTCGACCAGGCTGAAGCCAGGCAAGCTCCGTCTCGCGCACAGTGAAGCGCGGAAAGCCAAGTTCGATCGCCAGAGCCTCCAATACCCCTTTACCGTCAAAGAAGTTGAGTGTTTCTGATCTCAGTTCGGAGTCCGGCGAGTCGTCCTTGCCGCGTGGGTCGGACCACGAGTGCTCGTTCCAACTCCCCGCCAGCACGCCCGCAAGAACCGTGCGCTCCTTGGGTGATTTGCGCCCCTCGGCTGTCCAGAACACGGAGCCTATCTCGTACAGGTGGATGTCGGGCACACCGTGGCGCTGGTTGGATGACACAGAGCGCAGAAGCCCTGGCAACAGCGTGCGTCGAAGCACGGCCTGCTCCTCGGACATGGGGTTGATCAGCTGAACGAGCAGTTCGTCCGCCGGCAGTTCGCGCCCGATGCGCTCAAGATCTGCAGGATCGGCGAACGCATAGGTCATAGTCTCGTTCAGTCCAGCTGCGCGCATGGTGGCGCCGATGCGCTCGACGAGCTTCTGAGGCTCAGTGAGTCCACCGATCCGCTCGCGCCCGCCGGGAAGAGTCGCTGTCGCGCGAGCCATGCCCCAGACGCGCAGGACTTCCTCGACCAGGTCGATCTCGCGCACCAGGTCGGGCCTGAAGCTCGGGATGCTGACTTCGAATGTAGATGGTCC
>JAHIQC010000181.1 GCA_018902765.1 Actinomycetota bacterium
AATCGGGCTGGCCTTGAGCCTCGCCTCGCGCCATTCGGCTGTCGGGTCCGAGTCCACCGTGATGCCGCAACCGGTCCCCCACACGGCCGTTCCGTCGGGCCGATACTCCAAGCTCCGAATCAACACCGAGGAGTCGAGTCGCCCCGGCGTCGCAACGATGAGCGCGCCGGTGTAGGCGCCGCGCGGACCGGCCTCGAGCGCTTCGATGATCCGCATGGCCGCGATCTTGGGCGCCCCGGTCACCGAGCCGCACGGGAAGGTCGCGTCCAGCACCGCCTCGAAGCTCTCGTCGCTTCGAAGCTCGCCCGCGACACACGAGACCATCTGGTGGCAGTACGGCGTGGGAAAGACTTCGAGCAGCGGATCGACCGTGATGCTGCCAGCCTGACACACGCGGCCCAGGTCGTTGCGCTCCAGGTCGACCACCATCACGTGCTCTGCCCGCTCCTTCTCACTTGCCGCAAGCGCCGATGCCAGCGCGGCATCCTGCGACTCGTCAGTCCCGCGAGGGGCAGTCCCCTTTATCGGCCAAACCTCCGCTCGGCGGGTATGGCCGTCAAAACCCAAGGTGACGCCCAAGAACCGCTCCGGGGAGACCGACACCACTGAGCTGTTGGGCGAGCCGAAGAAGGCTGCCATCGGTCCTCCGGGGCTCTGGTGTAGCTTCGCGAAGGCCTGAACAGGACTCAGTCGCGGGTGACCTGAGACCCGCATGGTGAGGTTCATAACGTACACATCGCCTGCCCGGATCGCGTCTTGAACGGCTCTGACTCGCTGGGTCCACGTCTGCTCGTCCATGTCGATCTCCACACGACCGAGCACCGCTCGACGAGCTGCCCGACCCTTTGGCATCGAGCGGAAGTCGGCCGAGGAATCATCGGGGATCTCAGGCGCATCACCGTGCCTGAACCATCCGGCCCCCGAGCTGGCCAGCGCACCTGAGTAGGTCCGCACCTCGGCAGTCCCGTCGTAGTTCACCAACGCCGCAGTGATGCGGAAACGCTCTTGGGTAAACGCGTGCTCCAGCGCAGCGGCGGCGTAGGCCACTGAAACGCCCGTCTCGCGTGACACAGGGTCGACGGCGACCAATGAGGTTCCCGAGAACCAACCGGTGTGATCGGATGGAGCGAGAACGAGCGGATAGCGCTCGATGTCGAGCAGCGCGTATGGCAGCATGTGCGAGTCTTTCGATTGGCGGTGTGCTGCCGCTGGGTGCCCCGACGGGCTGAACATGCGGCCCAGCGCCCTTGCGGTCGCTGATGCGTCGACGATATCAGGTCTGAGTCGCGCTTGTCAGGCCTTGCTGCCAAAGAGCGTGTCGAAAGCGGCACTGAGCTTCTCGGCCACCGCGCCACCGCGCTCCCGCACCGCTCGCGCACCCGCCACAGCGGTGGTCAGGATCACCTCGTCAGCGTTGGCGAGATCCGCGAGCGTGATTTCGCCCTCCTCGGCATGGATACCGAGGGCCTCGGCGGCATCGAGCACCACACCGCGAGAGACACCGGCCAGCGCCGGTGGGCTCGGGGGCGTGACGAGCACTCCGTCGAGCATGAGCCAAATGGTCGCCTGGCTCGTATCGATGATCAGGCCTTCCGAGGAGACAAGAACCGCGACGTCGGCGCCGAGGCGCTGAGCGACGCCCAAGGGTTCGTCCCACGGCGATCGGTCCGCCGGTTTGGCGGCGCCGGGCGGCAGTGGCGGGGCTTCACATTCGACGACCGCGATCCGCGGGCCACCGGGCACATCGATGGTGCTGGGCTTGTCGGACGTCTCGATCTCGATCGTACCGTCCACACCAACCACAAGCGTCATCCGGCCATACGGCTCGGCCCATCGGCGCGCGGCTTCGCGGACGGAAGCTCCAGCCGCCGCGAGCACAGACTCAGAGCACCCGCCCGACTCAAGACGAGCCAGATGGCGCTCGAGCAGCGGAACTCGGCCATCCTGGACGCGCATCGTCTCGCGCAGTGCGACTTTCAGCACCTGTCCCACCCTGCCTCAGAGCTCCGCTTCGCGTCGTGGGGCCAACCGCACGACCACGATCACATCGAGCACCAGCGAGGCTACGAGCGCGGCGGCTGATAGCACGAGGATGCTCGCGAAGGTAGTGAGGTCCTGCCAACCAGTGAATCCGCCGAGGCGCAGGACGACGAAGTACCCGACGAACGCCACTACCACGAGTGCTTTGATCGCAAGCGAGCTAAGCGGAACGGCCCGGCCGAATCCTCGACTAAGCGATATGACGTCCGCAACCGCACCCCCGAGTGCGGCCAAAGACAGCATGAGCAAGATGACGAGGATCGGTAGGGCCGTCATCGCTAGTGCCTGAAGTGACGGTGGCCCGTGAAGACCATCGCCACGCCGAGTTCGTTCGCTTTGGCGATGACTTCCTCATCGCGCACCGAGCCACCCGGCTGGATGACTGCGGTCACGCCAGCTGCAGCGCAGACCTCGAGCGAGTCCGGGAACGGCATGAACGCGTCGCTTGCGGCCACAGCACCCTTGGCGCTGTCCCCCGCCTGCTCCACGGCTATGCGAGCCGAGTTCACACGGTTCATCTGGCCGGCTCCGACACCCACGCTCAC
>JAHIQC010000182.1 GCA_018902765.1 Actinomycetota bacterium
CCCGACGAATCCCGATCACGACTTCGTGATGATGGCGCTCGTCAATATGGATGACCCGGATCTGGTCGTGCTTCCGACGCACCGAGTGGCTGACGCCCCGGAAGGATTCTCCGCCGAGGAGTTCTACGCCAAGCTGAAAGTGGTGTTCGATGTAAGCGAGCTTGCCCCAGGGCACCCCGCCGGTGTCCTGGACGGCATCGCTCGACCCGCGTTTCTGGTCAAGACCGCAAGCGACGAGCGACCGCTGCTCGCGGTGCTGAAGGCCGACATCGACCTCGACGAAGTGGTTGGACCAGACCGCTCTCACGCATGGAAGACCCTCGATGTGACGGTGCTATTGGAGCTGGTGCTCGACCCGATCATGGGCATCCACCCTGATAGGCCCGAGTCACTCTCCCGCCTGCATTTCGTGAAGGACGCCCACGAGGCGCTCAAGATGACGGCCGACCACGATGTCGCTTTCGTGCTCAGGCCGACGCGAATGGACCAGATGCGCGAGGTCTCCTTGGCCGGCGAGGTCATGCCGCAGAAGTCCACATACTTCTATCCCAAACTGCTATCGGGACTGGTCATGCGAGGCATGGAGTAGCCACCCGGCGCCGTTGGGCCGGCCTCCCGCGGGCTTGCGCGCGTTAGCCGACCCCGTGCGGTGTCAGCCAGATGCGGCGAGCACACGGCCCGCCCAAGCGGCACTCCTCGCACTTCGGTTCGCGAGGGCGACACGTCTGCCTGCCGATGAGCCATGCTGCCAGATCGAGCGTTCCGGGCGAATCGGGACACGCCAGCGTGGCGGCCGCCTCAATAGCCTCGGGGGTGTCCGACTCAACGAGTCCGCTCCTCAGAAACACCCGCCTCACCTGAACGTCATAAGCCACCTGGCCGCACTCAAGCCCCTCAAGCGCCACTCCGAAATGGCGTGTGAGTATCTGGACGGCCATGACCGACTTCTTGCGCCCAATCCCGGCAAACGAGCACAGTCTCTCGGTGACTTCGAGCACGTGGGCCCCGGTCGGCCAGATGCGCGATGCATCGCCGCCGTACTCGTCGAGCAACCGCGCAGCAGCATCGCTCACCCAAGCAGGAAGTGTGTTCTTGAACCGATGGAGCATGGGTGGCTGCTGGAACGCGTCACGCACCGCCTCAGGCTCGCTCGCCAGCCGCGCAAGGTCCAGATGCCCAAGCCGCTCTCGCAGCTCCCACGGACCCGCCCATGCGCGCTCCGCAGGCACCCCCTGAGTAAACAGTATGCCAAGGAGAAGTGCATTAGGGTCTTGGCGCAACAAATCATCAGCCTCGGGTCGTCCTGTGAACGACTCGCCGTCTTGGGCCGCACCCGCAGCCTGCAGATCGCGGCCATAACTCACGAGGAGGGCGGAGACACCCTCCGCACTCATGTTGAGCGTGTTCCTTCGAATCGACCCGACACCTTACCGGCGCAAGGACTGATGCTTGATCTTATGGATGAGGACTTCCCGCTCCTCGGGAGCGTAGGCATCCCCGTACTTGCCGAGAGCCTTGATCTCCGCACCGAGCGTGACACCATTCGCGACGCGGTGCGCGGCGTACAGGAAGCAGGTTATGGCACTGGCCATGAACAGGTCACGAACCAGACCGTACAGCTCGTCCCACTCGTCATATGCGGGCATCGGCATTCTCATGAAGCCTCCTCGTGTGGGTTTCCCAAAAGGACAGCGCCGGCGACATCCGGCAACAGATAATCTACCCGTAATCCACAAGTACCTACGCGGGGTTCGTCAGAATCAGTTCTCGATGCGCGGGCCGTTCTTCAGAAAGAAGCCACAGAAGGTGCACACGTCCTTGATCGCAGCCGAGCGGTCGACCGTCGGGTCAAAGACCAGCGCGGGGTCTGTGGTCAGTTCATTCTGCGGTCGATCACACTGCGCGAAAGCGCACTTGGTCGGGCAGTTGTCGTTGAGTTCATTGGGATGCGGACAGTCGCCCTGCATCTCCTCGTCGCAACCGCGTTGCTCCCAACACTTCGACATGTGGATCCTTCCGTGTGGATTGCCGGTAGAGCCGATGATACTATGTCCCCGCGCAACCCGGGGGTCCCGATGACCGGCCCTGCCGAGCAATCAGCAGGAATCGTGCCTCCCGTGCGGTATCCGGTCGTCGGGAGGTAATTATCATTTCGCACTCAAACAGCATGCACGACTATCGCACCATCATCGCGGGCGCGGGGCCTGCGGGCATCATGGCAGCACTCGAGGCGTCCAAGCGCGGCGACGTGCTTCTACTGGATTCCAGCGCCTTGCCGCGAGACAAGAGCTGCGGCGGGATGCTCAACGAATATGCACAGGAGTTCCTGTCGCAGTTCGCCGAGGTTCCCAGCGAACTCGTATCCGGTCCGAGCCACGTCAACTTCCGCTACTGGGATTGGGATCGTGACATCCGGAAGGCCACAGGCCTGCGCTTCTTGAATGTGGACCGCAAGGGCTTCGACGACTGGATGGTCTCTTTGCTCCCAAGCAACGTCGAAGTGCTCGGGTCACACGCTGTCACTGGTTTCCAGCAAGACGAGCACGGGGTCACCGTAAGCCTCAAGAACGGTCGCATGGACACCGTGCGCTGCGACCACCTGGTGGGCGCGGACGGTGCCCGCTCGGCGGTGCGCAGATCTTTGGGTGGCGGCAGCATCGCGACCTATGTCACGCTGCAGGACTTCGTCAAACTCGAAGGCGAGTACCCGGCCTTCTTCGACTGCATATACATGCGCGGCGTCGGCGATTGCTACGCATACGCGTATGTGGTGCCGAAGGGCGACGTCGCCATCGTCGG
>JAHIQC010000183.1 GCA_018902765.1 Actinomycetota bacterium
GCGGTGCGATCCATGACCGCAACGACAAGACCAGTCGCCTCGAACAACGCGTCGACGGCCTCTCTCCATGCGCGACCGGCGAACGTCGCCCTTAATGTCTCAAACTCAGCAATCACATGAACCCCATCGAAGACAAAATCGGCCTAGACGGAGTATCGGCACTCCCTGGCTGCTCCTTGAAGGTGGCAGGTCACACCCTGCCCCGAGGCAGGCGCAGCGTGAAGCGCGTGCCTGCTCCGAGTTCGCTGTGCACGTCGATGCTACCCCCGGCGCCATCGACGATGGTCTTGGCGATCGGAAGGCCGAGTCCAAAGCCCCCCGTCTCTTTGGATCTCGACGCATCGCTGCGGTAGAAGCGATCGAAAATGCTCTCCAGATCGTCCACGGGGATCCCCACACCGGTATCCTCGACTTCGATGATGACGGTGTCTCGACGACGTCTGGTGCGCAACGCGACTCGGCCGGCCTCGGGGGTGTACTTCGCAGCGTTGTCCACGAGAATGGATATCGCATCCTCGATCCGATCCGGGTCCCCCATCATCACGATCTGGCCTTCTTCCGGGCCTGTGAACGTGAGGCCCTTGGAGATATACCGCGTCGCAGCTGCTGCAAGTACCTCTCGGCACCGCGCATTGACGTCGAACCTGACACTTCTGAACTCGATTCCGCGCTCGTTGCGAACGAGAGCGAGCAAGTCGCTGCAGAGTCTGGCCATGCGCCGCGATTCTCTGTCGATTGCGCTGATGGCTTCCTCGCGGACCTCGGGGTCATCTCCTCCCCAGGCCCTAAGGATGTTCGTGTAGCCGCGAATGCCCGCCACCGGCGTCGCAAGTTCGTGAGACGCATCCGCAACAAAACGCGTCTGCGCGTCAGCCCTGCGGCGAAGCCGATCAATCAGATCGTTGATTGACCGTGCGAGCTCACCGATCTCGTGTTCTCCCTCGACAGGCAACCGCACATCAAGCCTGCCGGAATCGATCGAGTCAGCTGCCTTGCGCAGATCATCGACAAGCTTGAGGACCCAGCCCATGCTCGTTTGCATCATGATCACCATGATGAACATGGCGGAAATCACCAAAGTGAACATGGGTGGGCGGATAGAGTCGATGACCGCCTCTTCTTTTGTCGGGTAGTAGACCGCATCGAGGACACCTACTCCACCATCGGGCAAAGTGATTGGTGAGTGCACGACGAAGATGCCGAGTTCTGATGGCCCCACGAGTCCCCGAAGCACACCCTGCGTTCCCAGGTTGGATTCGGTGTTCTTCTCGGTGACCGCAGTTTGGACCCGCTGGCCCTTGGCCGCCGGAATGAGCGCGGCACGGCTCGATGACCACACCGGTTGCAGCGTGGAGTCGTACAAGGCGAATTGCCCGTCGGAAAGTAGCCCTGCGCTCAGAAGTCCCGGAAGGCTCGCAACCACGTCCTTCAACCCTGACCTGCCCGTGCCGGTGGCATCAGATGGATCCTCGGGTGCACTCGGCGCATCTTTGGCAGTCTCTCGGACCGCCTCGGCGGCAGCGCGTGCGAGTCGCTCGTTCGAGTCGTGCGCGACCACACTCATGCCGTCCGAAACCACTATGTAGGTGGTGAGCGCCATCCCGCCGACCACGAGACCTGAAAAGAGAATCGCGACGAGAAGAAGCCAGCTCCTAAGGGAGGAGCGGTGCATCCATCTACCCCTTCGCGAAGAAGTAGCCGACGCCCCGGATCGTTTGGATGGTCGTGTTGTCCTTGTCGCCGATCTTGTTGCGCAGGTGGCACACGAACACCTCGATGACATTGCTGTCCGTGGCGTGCTGGCCACCCCAGACGGCCTTGAGTATCTCATCGCGCGAGATCACGCGACCGGAGTTGGTGATGAGGTAGTACAGCAGATCGAATTCCTTGGCGGTAAGGTCGATCGGCTCACCGCCGACCAATGCGCGACGGGAATTCGGATCGACCTCGACACCCGAGGCCGAGTGGGAGGGCGCAGAGCGCTCATGCTCGGTGCGCTTGAGTAGCGCTCGGACACGAGACAGCAGTTCGGGGATCTCAAACGGCTTGCGCAGATAGTCATCCGCACCGGCATCGAAACCGGAAACCACATCCTGCGTATCTGCGCGTGCAGTGAGCATCAGGATCGGAAAGCCTTTGGACTCCTTGCGCAGTCGTCTGGCAACCTCGAGGCCGTCGATGACAGGCAGCATCACGTCGAGAATGAGCAGGTCGGGCTCCTGTTCACGAATTTCTTCAAGCGCGGCCCACCCGTCTGCGGCCTTGCGCACTTGGTAGCCTGCGTGGCCGAGCTCAAGTTCGACGAATCGCGCGATGGTGACGTCGTCTTCGACGATGAGAATATTGACCTCTGACATGGCTCCCCTTAATCAGCCCCTAACACACGTTCATTCTTAGAAGGATAACCCTGCTCGCCCGCAAGGTCACGCAAGCAGTTCTTCGGCGATCTGAACGGCGTTGAGTGCAGCGCCTTTGCGCAGCTGATCAGCGACGACCCACATGGCCAGGCCATGCTCCACCGTGGGGTCCACGCGGAGGCGCCCGACATATGTGTCATCCGTGCCCTCAAGCAGTGCGGGCATCGGATACAGCGCGGCGGAAGGGTCGTCCATGAGCGTGATTCCGGGAGCCGCCGAGAGCGCAACGCGCGCGGCGTCAAGCGATACCGCCGAGGAGAACTGGATGTTGACGGACTCCGAGTGGCAGCGTAGGACGGGCACCCGCACGCAGGTCGCGTGAACCGCGAGGTCAGGCGCGTGCATGATCTTCTTGGTCTCGACAACCATCTTCCACTCTTCTTTGGTCGAGCCGTCATCGAGGAACACATCTATGTGCGGGATGCAGTTGAACGCGATGCGATGCGCGAACTGCTCGACGTTGAGCTCATCGCCCGCCAGGAACTGGCCGGACTGTGCGTAGAGCTCGTCCATGGCCGCCTGACCCGCGCCACTCGCAGCTTGGTAGGTCGCCACGACCACGCGCTCGATCGGCGCGATGTCCTGAAGCGGCTTGAGCGCAACCACCATCTGGATCGTCGAGCAGTTGGGGTTCGCTATTACTCCGGAGTGCCATGAGACATCACCCGAGTTCACCTCAGGCACGACGAGCGGTACATCGGCATCCATGCGGAACGCCGAGGAGTTATCGATCATGACACACCCAGCGTCGTTGACCGCGCGCCTGAACTGCTTCGAGATGCCAGCTCCCGCACTGAACAGGGCGATGTCGACGCCCTCGAAACTCGACTCGGTCATCTCCTCGACGATGAGCTCGCCGCCCGCGAAGGGCAAACGCTTGCCAGCAGAGCGCGACGAGGCAAGCGCCACGACACGCGATGCAGGAAAGGAGCGCTGTTCGAGCACCTTGAGCATCTCGATGCCAACAGCCCCGGTGGCTCCTGCAACCGCCACCACAGGGCGTGCGGGCATTGGTTTCGCCCAGCTCATACGCTATTCCTCTCCCCAGCCCGGAGCGACCTCGGCTATCACCGCGTCGCTGTCCAGACCGAAACTCGTGTGAAGCGCGCGAACTGCGGCCTCGACCTTGTCTCCTTCGACCACGCATGAGATGCGTATCGATGAGGTGGAGATCATGTCGATGTTCACGCCAGCCTCGGCCAGACACCTGAACATCTGGGCAGCGACTCCGGGATGCGTCTTCATGCCTGCGCCCACCAAAGACACCTTGGCGATCGATTCGTCGATTGAAGAGTCCCGCGCACCCAGATCGCGCACCACGGCTTCAACTGCGGGACGAGCGCGCGGCAAGTCCGTCTTGGGCGAGGTGAACGAGATGTCCGTCGTCCCGTCCTCGGACACGTTCTGGATGATCATGTCCACGTTCACGTTCGCCTCGGCCATGCGAGTGAACACGTCGGCCGCCACACCTGGCTGGTCGGGCACGTCGCGAATGGTGATCTTGGCTTCCGAGGTGTCGTGGGTGACACCCGAGATTATCGCCTGTTCCATGGTGTCGTCGGCCTCCTTGACGATGGTGCCCAAGCGGTCATTGAAACTCGATCGGCAATGGATGACCACGCCGTGACTGCGCGCGAACTCGACACTCCGAAGCTGCAGTACCCCGGCCCCGCTTGCCGCCATCTCAAGCATCTCATCGTATGAGATGACATCGATCTTGCGTGCGGCCGGGCAGATTCTCGGGTCGGCGCTGTACACTCCGTCGACATCGGTGAAGATCTCGCACACGTCGGCGTCGACTCCGGCCGCGATGGCCACCGCTGTCGTGTCGGAGCCCCCACGGCCCAGTGTGGTGATGGTGCCGTCAGGCGTCATGCCCTGGAAGCCCGCCGCAATGACTATCTTTCCCTGGGCAAGGGCCTCGCGGACACGATCGGCCCTTACCTCGGTGATCTTGGCTTTGGTGTGCGTCGGGTCGGTCACGATGCCGACCTGCGCGCCGGTGAAAGACACGGCATCGTGGCCGAGCGCATGGATTGCCATCGCGAGCAATGCGATGGAGACCTGTTCGCCTGTGGCCAGCAGCATATCCATCTCGCGCTCAGGGGGGTCGTCCGAGATGGCTGCAGCGAGCGAGACGAGCTCATCAGTGACGTCACCCATGGCTGACAGCACCGCAACGACGCTGTCCCCGGCCTCTTTGCGCGCGACGAGACGCCGAGCGACATTCATGATGCGCTCGGTGCTACCTACCGAGGAGCCCCCGAACTTGGTGACGACCAGCGCCATGAAACCTCCGTGCGCAGAAGGTGAACGTCTGCCCGAGAGCGAAACCGCCTCGGGCTGCGCAATAGTGTAGCATCGCCGCGGCGGCTTTGAGCAGGCGGTAACCGTCGCGTCATCGAGTCGGACTCAGCCCTGCGCCAGCGGCCCGGAGGCGTGCGGGTCAGTCGCGCAAGAAGCCCAACGACAGCGCAAGCAGACGCATTCGCTCGGACAACCCAGCGGCGGCATCGGCATAGAAGTGATCCACGAGCGACGCTCCGGATGTGTGGCCCATGGCCTCATCCATGCGCTTGAGCGCCACCTGCATGTGATCGACAGTGCAGCTGCGATCCTCGGAAGTGATGGACATCCCGCCTTGGGTGATGGCAAACGGAATCGTATGTGTCACGAAGTACCCGTTCAGTTCGTGCTCCACATTCGATGCAAGCCGAGGACCGCCGAGCCGTCTGAAACTCGTGAGCATGCCGTCGGCAAGTGCGACGAAGATCGCTTGCACCTCATCGGGGTGCACGTCCTCGGTGGCAATCGCGGTGTCAGGAACGACCGCGGGGCACTCCCCGAGCCTGCGCACGAAGAAGGCGACTATGCGCTCGTCAAACTGCTGCGCCGAACAGCGCTCAAGTTCCTCGATCGCGTCCTCGGTCGTGCGGCCCTTGCGGTAGGGTCGATCAGCGATCATCGCCTCGTATGCGTCAGCCACCGTAAGGATCCGTGCCAGCAGCGGTATCTCCTCACCCTTGAGGCCGGCGGGGTATCCCGAGCCGTCCCACGCCTCGTGGTGATGCCGCACAACGGGGGTGATAGGCCATGGGAAACCGACCGGCTTCAGGATATTGGCGCCGATGAGCGGGTGGTGACGCATCTCGCCCATCTCAGCATCTGTAAGACTTCCCGGCTTGAGCAAGATCTCCTCGCGTACGCCGATCTTTCCGATGTCGTGAAGATACGCGGCCATTTCCAGAGCGATCCTCTGTTCGTGAGACAGTTCCATCTCCTCGGCAATCTGCACCGCGAAGGTCGCTACACGCTCGGAATGACCTCTGGTGTATGGGTCCTTCGCATCGACCGCTGCGGCCAAGGATCGCACCGTGGACAGGTAGGCGTCCTGCAAGCTCGAGAACAGCTCGATGTTGCCCACCGCGATGGTGACGTGGTTTGCGATGGTCGAGAGCAGGCGAACATCGTCGCTCGTGAACCGGAATGTCTGATCGTGGCTACCGACCGTGATGGCACCAAGCGTGCCTTCCGCCGAGATGAGCGGGACGCACAGAGCAGCTGATGCGCCGGTGACCTCGTCGATTCGCGCCTCTTTGGGATCGCGCGGAGGATTGAATATGAGCGGTCGACCCTCGCGAATCACCCATTCGGACATCGAGCTGCGCAAAGCGTCATCGTCCCGCA
>JAHIQC010000184.1 GCA_018902765.1 Actinomycetota bacterium
GCGACCCCGTTCACCATCCCAGTGCCGAGCGAACCGGCGTAGCTGATAAGTCTGCCTGGATCGAAGAGCCCGGATCCCCGGTCGCCGGAGGCAAAAACGCTGAGGTCGACGATCCCACGAAGCTGAATGGGCCCGAGCGAGGCCTGGACGGGGTAGACCGGATTGCCGGATGAGACGAGATTGCGCACATAGAAGCCGAGGCCTAATGACATTGGGATAGCCGCAACCAGCAGAAGGGGGTAGATCGCGCGCGCGAGCGGTAGGCCGTCTCCGCGCCTGCGCCATGACGCGACGATTATCCAGACTACCGCCAGCAATGCACTCGTGAGGATGCCCGTCGGCTTCGTGGCGAGGATCGCGGCTGCCGAGACTCCTGCCACCACCATCTCGAGACCGGCAATCCGACGCGAGGTGACAATGAGGACGATGAGCGTGGCGACTGCCGCCCCGTAGGCGACATCCACATAGAGAATGCGCGGCTGCAGCCAGATGACGGGCGCCGAGACCAGCAGCGCGGCAAACGCGATGCGAACCCATGCGCGATCGAACCGCCGAGCGAGCAGCACGTTCAGAGCCAGTACGAGCAGGAGCAGGTGCGGGAGCTGCACTCCGTTGTCGAACACCGCCGCGCCGGCGAACGTTGCGAGGTTGACACCGCCCAGCATCGTCAGGTCGGTGTAGTACATGTATTGGTTCGGGGTCTGCCAGCCCCACACAGTTCCGGTGTCGACGAGCTGCGCAAGGACAGGGCCATGATAGAGCTGCCCGTCGATGGAGAGTTCGGGAAGCAGCACCACCGCGAGAACTTGAATCCCGAGGAGTAGACCAATGATCGCCACCGCCGGCAAGGCGCGACGAAGCCATCGCAAAAGGGAGCCGCGAGCGCGAAGGGTGCCGGCTCGCACACCGCGAGTGGCATATAGCGTCGCAACGCTCACCCCGAGGAGAACATTTGACACCTGCCACGGAACACCCAGAGTAGCGAGCCCGAGGAGGACGAGCGCATAGCCGTTGAGTGCCACAACAGCCGCAAATAAGAGGGCCCGGGACCGACCGCGGGAAGGCGCGCTGACCAGATAGAGGAAACCGAAAATTGATACTTGGACTGCGATTCCCAGTATCCCGGCTCCGGTGTTCAACACATAGCGAGAATAGTCGAGCGACCACCGCGGTGCGGACCACCTAGCCTCCATGACCAAGCACGCACGGCTCGACGATGATGAAGTGACGGGCACCGCGACCGCGAGCAGAACGCGCATTCCAGACCGGTCGCTAGGCCACCGGGCTATTTCGATGACCACGTCTGAGGCGATCGACCTCCCGTCGCCATCTTCGCTTTCCGCGACACCCGGTGGATCCGGGCCTGCTACTCACTCGGTCCAGCAGCGAAATCCAGCGGGGACGGCCGATGAGCGCGCAATCCACGGCGACACTATCTCGCAAATTGGTCAGAGCAATGATGCGGGACGCTGGCGCGTCGACCGATGTCTCTATCGCGGTCGTTGGCATCCTGGCGCTCGCCACCACCACGGTGGCGCGGGACATCGTGGTTGACGGGCAAGCAGGCTGCTGGTCTGGTGTCGTTCTTTCTTTGGGCCGAGGGCGACGCCGGAAGGGGGGCGTATCGCGTGGGACAATCGAAGCAACGCCTCTACATTGCCCCGCGTAACTCCCCATATGTGAAGTAGGTCCCATGAGTCATTCGCCGACGCACCCGGACCTGACCGCGGTCGTCACGGCACACAAGGAGGGGCGGCTTTTGCGACCGACCCTACGCTCGGTGGCAGGGGCGTTGACCAGGCTGGTCGAGGCGGGCCATTCCGCTGAACTCCTGATCATGTGCGACTCGGCCGACGAAACCGTGCTTCGGGAAGCCCGCCGCTGGTGCGCACTCAGCAATCTGAGCTTCGCCGTGCGAATGAACGAGGTCATGTTCGGAGAATCGGGTGCGTCGAGGAACGCCGGGGCCGTTGCAGCTCAGGGGGCGTTCCTCGCGTTCGTGGACGGCGATGACCTCGTCTCATCGAGCTATTTCGTAGCTGCGCTTCAGATCCTCCGAGCGACTTCGTCGCCGGTCATCCTCCATCCCGAGTACGTCGTGAGCTTCGGCGCACGGTCGCTCCTTTGGCGCACCGAGTCCACCCGCATTCACGGTGTTTCTTATCGCGACTTGATCAGGCACAATCTCTGGCCGTCGTCGGCGGTCACCCGACGCGACGTGTATCTAGAGCACCCCTA
>JAHIQC010000185.1 GCA_018902765.1 Actinomycetota bacterium
GTAAGTGCCGACGGAAGGCGGCGTTGACGCGGCCTTTCAGGCTTTCCGGCGTGTCCGTGGCGCCCATCTTTTCGCGAGCGCTTCCAGCCTTGCCTCGATCAGGGGGATATCGGGCGTGGCGTTGGGATCATGGTCGTCGCCGAGGGTGTCTAGCGCCTCTTCGTAATATTCATGATGTGGGTCGCCGAGCGCTTCGAGCTTTTCGGCGTAACCCCATGGGCCGCCACAGTCCTCTGGCGGCCGCATGCCTACTGCATCGAGAATGAGCGGATATGTCAGGTGCGGGTTGGCCGGGCTGATGCGCTCGATCTTGACGCTATGCTCCCAGGCATCGCCAAAGTCATAGAGATATCGGGAGGTCTTGCGCCTAGTATCCGCCAGGACCTGGGCGAGAGTGGCCTTACGGGCGTCGAGCGGCCCGTCGAAGCCATATTCAGGATCAGGGATGCCAAAGCCGGTTTGCCCGAAGCTCATTTCCCACAGGTGAGAGTCCGTCCATGAGAAGGCGGTCTGGATGATGGTGTGCAGACGGTCGAGCCGGATATTGAGCGGCACCTCCAGCGTTCGGCTGACGGCCGGTGTGACATCGTCCAGCGTAATCTTCATCCGCACGACAGTGCCATTGCTCACGCAGCTTTCTCCAGATCGTTGGTCAGCCTCGATGCCTGCCATTTCCACGGCAAGAAGTCATCGATCCGATTGATCGGGTGGTTGCCGATGCGCTCAATGATGTCTGTGAACCACGCTTCGGGCTCGACGCCGTTGAGCCGACATGTGCCGGCCAGGGAGTAGAAGAGCGCGGCGGCCTCTCCACCCTTCATGGAGCCGACGAACATCCAGTTCCGTCGTCCAAGCGCGACACCGCGCAGCGCGTTTTCCACCAGATTGTTGCTGATCTCGAGCCGACCGTCATCGCAGTAGCGGATCATGGCCTGCCAGCGGTTGAGCGGATAGCGACAGGCACGCGCCAGATTGCTGTCGGACGACAGGCCTCGGTTCTGGGTTTCGAGCCAGACGCGCAATGCCTCCAGCTTCGGCACCGCCTTGATTTGGCGGATGCGTCTTCGCTCATTAGGTGGCGCACCCTTGATGTCGCGCTCGATGGCGAAGAGCTCGGCGATCCGCACGACCGCCTCTGCCGCGATCGGCGACGGACTCTTCTCCAGGATGTCAGTAAATTTCCGGCGCGCATGGCTCCAACACCCCACTTCGACGATGTTTCTGGGCACCTTGGTCTTAGGATCGCGGTACAGCGCGTTGTATCCAGCAAAGCCGTCCGCCTGCAGATATCCCTGATAGCCGGTGAGATGTTCCGCCGGATGCGCCCCACCACGATCGGCGCTGAAGCGGAAGGCCACGGCCGGCGGGCTCATGTCGCCGCTTGAGCGATCATCACGCAGATACACCCAGAAGTGCCCGGTCCGGCTGCCGTCGCCATTGCCCAGCAAGGTGACCGGCGTGTCGTCACCATGGATCTTGGCGGCTTCCCGGATATAGGCGAACAGCCGCTCGCCCAGCGGCGCCAGCAGCCATGCCAGTTTCCGCGCCCAGCGGCTCATCACGTCCCGATCGATGTGGAGTCCTACGCGGCGGAAGATCACTGACTGCCGGTGCCAGGGCTGATGATCGACAAAGCGGCTGACGACGAGGTGGGCCAGCAAGGCGCTGCTCGCCATCACCTTGGGGAGCGGCAGATCGACAGCGGGGGCCTGGCGGATCTGTTCGCAGGACCGGCACACCAGTCTTGGTCGCACGTGGCGGATGACCCGGAAGCGCGCCGGGACATAGTCGAGGACCTCAGTGACAGCCTCGTCGATCTGTACTGACGGCCCGTTACAACCGGCACTGCACGGGCTGGGCTGATGATCGACTGTATGACGCGGGAAGTGCGAAGGAAGCGGAACACGGCCGCCGGATTTGCGGGCCGATTTCGCCACAGGCGGCGCCGCCACCTCATCGTTGGCGGGTTCTGGTGCCTCGACCTCCTCGAACATCAGCCGCAGCTGGGCGATATCCATTTTCTCTGAGCTACGACCGAACTGGACGCGCAGCAGCCGCGCGACGCGATGCTCGAGCTTTTCGATCCGCAAGGTCTGGGCTTTGACCGTGGCTCGCGCCGCCGTCAGTTCGGCCCGTTCCTGCTCCATGACATCGGCCATCTCCAGCAGCATTTTCTGCAGGAGGACCGGGTCTGTGGGAAGGCGATCAAGGGCGAACCGCATGCCGCCGATAATAGCGGAAGCCGACGGCAAAGCCTACATAAAATGGCGGTTTTCCTGATCTTTTTCACTATGCGAGGCTCGGCGTGATGACCTCGTCGTGGACGATTGCCTGCTTCCAGTTCAGGCCTTCGAGCAACATCGCAAGCTGGGCTGCCGACAGCCGCAGCGCACCCTCATGGGCACGTGGCCAAACAAACTTTCCGCGCTCAAGACGCTTCGCATACAGGCATAGCCCTGAGCCGTCCCAGACCAAGGCCTTCAGCCTGTCGCCCCTCTTCCCGCGGAACAGGAACACCGCCCCCGAGAAGGGATCGAGCTGAAGAATATTGCGCACCTGCGCTGACAGCCCGTCAAACCCCTTGCGCATGTCGCACGGTGCCAGGGACAGGTAGATCTTCGTCGAAGGCGGGAGCGCCAGGCTCAATGATCCAGCTCCCGCAAGACATCGAGCACCTGTTTCAGGGCAGCCCGATCAACCTCGCCATCAACCGACACCGTCAAGCCACACCGCCCTCGAACCTCGATCCGCCCAGCTTCTCGGGCTTTGGCCGACGGCGATGATGCTGCCAGTTCGACAGGTACGAAGCCTGCCATCGCTCCCCGGAGCAGTTGCTTGCGCCAGGTGTAGAGCTGGCCCGTGCCTATCCCATGCCGCCGCGCTACGGCCGATATGACAACGCCCGGCACCGTCGTCTCCTTCAGGATCGCCAGCTTCTCCTCGTCGCTCCAGTTCCGACGCCGCTCCACCTGTACAAGCGCTCCGCCATCCCCGCGACCGCTCATACGAGGCTCGTTTGACTGCTCGCTGTCCATGCTCCCGCCTCCTTAAAGGCTGCGAGCTTTCCTATTTCGGTGATGCCGACAAGGCCACGTTCCGTCGGCGCTTACAGACCATCGGCCAATTTATATGGCTTAGTCCTTGGTTTTGCAGCATTTAGTGCCGTTACAGTGAGCGCCATGATGGTATCTCCGTGATGGTACTTTTTCGAATACCATCAAAATACCATCACCGAGGGCAGGCTGCCAGTGTACCTCCGAGGACATGGGGGGACGAAGAGCTAGTCAAAAACCTAGGATTTCCGCCGTTTTTGGGATGTCTCTGGACGCTGCTGGATGCTGAAATCAGAGCCAATGGTGCCCGGGGACGGATTCGAACCGCCGACACTGCGATTTTCAATCGCATGCTCTACCAACTGAGCTACCCGGGCATCGATGCTGGAGCGCATTGCTCCTGCGATTGGGAGCGCTGCCTATAAGCGCCCGTTGCAGGCGCTGTCTAGCCCCTATTCATCGTCTCTTTCATCGGGGACATCGGCAGGGCCAGCAGGAACGCGATAGTCCTCCCCCAACCACTTTAATAAATCCCGATCGCGGCAACCCCGGCTGCAAAAAGGTTTGAATTCAGCGACGGTCGGTGCCTTGCACACGGGGCAGGATGCTTTGCGCGCCATGATTAGGCCATATGTCCGGCGGAGAGGGAAAGCGATGCATCCGGGCGCAACGTCACCTTGCCGCCGCGCCGCGTTTCAAGCTGCCTGATCCAGTCCGTCGCCTTGTACAGCATATCGATGGCAGCAGGCGCACCGACGATGGTAACCGCCCCGCCCGTCCCATGCCGCTCCGCCTTACGGAGCAGCGCCATCGCCGCATTCATCACCGGATCCTCGCGCAGCAACTCCATCAGCGACATGCGTTCCCGCTTGCGGATGATCTGGATAAAGCCAAAGCCGTTCACTGCCGTCCGGTCGAAGGGAAGTGGCAACAGCTTATCGATCTGTGTTGCCGCGATCAGCCTTTCATCCTTGTTGTTCATCGTCGGCAAGTCGATACCGATGGACCCCGTCAACCCCATCCGGCGGATCGCCAACGCTGCCAGCTTCGCCCCCTTCGGACCAAGCTGCGCAGGCGGCAGGCTCCCGTCTACATCGATCAGTACCATGGCAGGCGTCGGGAAAATGCGCAGGGCCGCGTCCTCGCTACCCACTTCGCCACTGGCCGCTTCTTCGAGCAACTCGCTCCAGCCATGCGCTTCGAGCTGATCTTCGGCATGAGCGGGGCATGGAACGACGGGAAACTCGGCCTCGCGCAGCCGTTGCAGCAGGCTGGGGCCGGGATGCGGGCGCGTACCGGGTGCGGCGATGCGCCCCTTCGCCAGTTTCGCGCGTCCCTCCTCCGGAATCGCTGCACGCAGGATATCGACGACAACGACACTGCCCTCCGCTACCTTCGGCGGGATGGGTTCGAGAAGCACTTCCTCGCCGCTATCCAGCCGCACGATACCGCGCTTCTTGGGGATCAGCGTACGGACCAGCCGCCCCTGTGCTGCGGCACCGGGCAGCACCAGTCGGCTTTCCCGCTCGATCTGCGCCTCAAGAATCGCGCCTTTTTCCACCAGCGCCGCGCGGCATTCGCCAATGCCTTCTTCGTACAACCATTCAGCCACAAGGATAATCCACAGCGCGGAGCATGGCCCGCGTTTCATAGAGAGGAAGGCCCACGACGCCCGAATGGCTGCCCTGTAGCGCGCGGATCAATCCGGCGGCGCGGCCCTGTATCGCATAGCCGCCCGCTTTGCCGTGCCATTCGCCAGAAGCGATATAGGCGTCGATCTCATCGGCGTGGAGCCGCTTGAACGTGACCGTGCTGGTCGAAACCTTGTGACGCGCCTTGCCCTGCGCGTCGATCACCGTCACCGCGCTCAGCACCCGATGCCGCCGCCCGGACAGTATATCGAGGCAGGCGCGTGCGTCCGCTTCGGTCTCTGCCTTGGGCAATATGCGCCGCCCCGCCGCAACCACGGTATCGCCCGA
>JAHIQC010000186.1 GCA_018902765.1 Actinomycetota bacterium
CGAGAGCCTGCACGGCGAATGCCTCATTGATCTCGAACAGGTCGATGTCGTCGAGCGACAATCCAGCATTGCGCAGCGCGGCTGGGATCGCCTCGACTGGCGCCAACCCCATGACCTCCGGCGACATAGCAGTCACTGACGTGGACACGATGCGCGCGAGGGGAGTCAGGCCCAGCTCCTTTGCCTTGACATCGCTCATCACGACCAGGGCCGCTGCCCCGTCGTTGAGCGCGCAGGCGTTTGCCGCGGTCACGGTGCCATCAGGACGGAACACCGGCTGCAGTTGGCTGACGCCTTCCATGGTGACACCGGGCCGGGGTCCATCGTCCTGGGAGACGACCGTTCCATCGGGGAGAGTCGTCGGGGTGATTTCGCGAGCCCAGAAACCGGAGGCGATCTGCGCTTCTGCGAGGTTCTGGCTGCGGACCGCGAAGACGTCCTGCTCCTCGCGGGACATCCCCAGCAGTTGCTGCACATTCTCGGCCGTCTGTCCCATAGCGATGTATGCATCGGGAAGCTCGCCATCCTCGCGCGGGTCCCGCCACATCGCGGCACCTGCCGCGCTGCGAGCCTGGGTACGCGCTTGGGCTTTGGCGAATATCGGATTCGCCAGGTCCTGCCCGGGGATGAAGTCGGATGTTCCTTTGAAGAAGCGGCTCACCGTCTCTACGCCTGCGGAAACGTAGGCGTCGCCCTCACCCGCGCGGATAGCGTGGAACGCCATTCGAGTGGTCTGAAGAGACGAAGCGCAGTACCGAGTCACCGTGGTGCCGGGAAGGTGATCGTAGCCGAGCATCACGGCCACGGTTCGCCCGAGGTTCGATCCCTGCTCCCCACCGGGCAAACCGCACCCGAGCATCAGATCCGTAATGTCCGTCGGGTCCAACTCCGGTACCTTGTCCAACGCGGCGCGAACCATCTGGGCGGCGAGGTCATCGGGCCGCATCTCCTTAAGCGATCCCTTGTTGGCGCGTCCAATGGGTGAACGGGCTGTCGAAACGATTACTGCCTCGGGCATTTCTCACACCTGATCTTCTGTTGACGTATGGCCACGCGGCCGCCCCATCAGCGTATGAGACGGGAACGGAAGGTGACAACCCCCCTGGCCTCGGGGGCGCCACCGTTCAGCTCGTCTGCGAAGGGTGTCACACCTCAAGCATCACTCGGCCAGCGCAGCCCATGTCCCGAACAGCGATGCCGCCGAATCCGCGCCCACCGTAACCGGTGCAAGTACGGGCTCATCAACTCCGGCGGCGCGAAGACGGCTGAGACCGGCTTTCACCTCATCAGCATCGCCGATCAGAGCCACCGCCTCGACCAGCCTCGCGCTGACGGCTGCTACCGCATTCTGCCCGCGGCGCCGGGCCGCACGCACCGCCTCTACATCCTCGGCGTAACCATCATCCGACAGCAGATCTCCATAGGCCGAAAGCTGGAGATATGACGAAAGTTGGCCGGCAACCTCACGGTATGCTTCCTCACGAGCGGTCGGTCCGTCCACGACACAGACAGGCACATATGCGGCAGTGGTGAACTGCCGCTCGGTTCGTCTCGCAGCAACAACCGCACAGAGCCGTGCTGCACGATGCTCAGTGACCCAATTGAGAAGCATGCCGTCTGCGTTTTGCGCCGCTACGGTCACCATCCGATCCCGGAGAGCACCGACGAACAGTTCGGGTGGCGTCTGCACATGTTGCCCTCGCAACTGGAGCACCAGCTGTTCACCAGCAGCGCCACGGTGATGCAAGGTTGCGCTTCGCAGCGCTTCGCGCAACGATACAACCGCTTCACCGACGGCTTCGGGTGTTGACGATCCAGGCCATCCGAACTGGCTCGCCGCTGTCTCTCTGTGACCGGCCCCCAGCCCGACGGCGACGCGCCCAGGCGCGCTTTCCGCGAGAGCCGCCGTCGCCATTTCCAGCGCAGGCAATGGGCGCGAAGGCAATGGCACCACGCCGACGCCGACACCGATCGAATGGGTCTGGGTTGCCAGAACCGCCGCCGTTACGAAAGCATCGCGGCCGGATATTTCGGGGAGCCAGATTCGGTCATAGCCCAAGCCTTCAACAAGATTCGCCTGCTCGATCAGTTGAGCCAATGGCGCTCGAGTTATGAGCGCAGTTCCAAGTCGCGCCACAATGCGCGCCTCAGCTCAATCCGAGGAGGCGAGCTGCTTCGGCTCCTCGATCGTGATCGGTGCCCCGTGACACTGCGGGTCCGCCTCACCGCCGGGTTTCGTGATGAGCACTTGCGTGCCGCATGTCTGGCATGTGTACCGCTTTCCGACCTTCAGCATCGTTACGTGTCCTCTTTTGGTTCTAGGAAGTCCATGCAGAAACAGGGAATCCTATTTCAGTACCATATCGACGTCGTCGCACTGCAATGTGCCATCGCCCGCCTTGGTCACGACCAGTTCCGCGCCGCATACTTCGCACTTCATTCGCTTACCCGCTTGGTTCATGGTATTCAGAACCTGCCCTTCCTGCCGGTTATCACTGGACGCTTCATTCTTGCACATCCGGACCCCACGAGGTGACTACTCAGCCGCCTCCTGCACACCCCAGATCGCGCGCCCACCCACGAAGGTCGCCAGCACGCCGGTCTTCTCCAACAGCCGTCGAGGATCATCGCTCAGGACTACCAAGTCAGC
>JAHIQC010000187.1 GCA_018902765.1 Actinomycetota bacterium
CGATGATGTCAGCGACCATGCGCAGCAAGGCGATGCTCTCGGCGCTCCAGTCCTTCTGGCCGCGCACCGAGTCAAAACCGAGCATCCCGACGACGGTACCGAAGATGGAGATGGGGACCACGAGCATTGAGCGGATACCGGCGGTCTGCAGTGCCAGCCGTTCCTCGGCGCCGAGTTCAGGATCGGAAGCGACGTCAGGCAGATAGACTTCCCGCTTTCCGAGTATCCGTGAGGCCAGGAACGGGTAGCCCGCGATCACGGACTCCTGGAAGACCTCGCGCCTGCTTGGAACACCATCGCCCACCCACTCATGGGTGTTGGTCATGTGCTGGTAGTCAGAGAACTTGAAGACATACACCCTGTCGACATCGGAGTAGGCCCCGATGCGGGCCAAAGCACTTTCGATCTCGGTGTCGACGGTCTCGGGTGTGGCGTCGACGAACCTGCGAGAGATGTCGGTCACGAGTGAGTTGAACTCCGCATGTGCGGTCATCGCCTGTTCGACTTTGGAGCGAAGCGAGATGTCGTGCGCGAAGATGACCAACGCGGGGGCGCCGTCGTACTCGGTCTCGAGTGTGGAGAACTCGACGTTTCTCTCGGTGCCGTCCAGAGCTCGCAGGACGCTTCCCTTGGCCAGGATCGAGTCCGAATCAAGTACGCAGTGGTCGCACTCGCAGTTCCGCTGGCAGTGAGCGAAGCGCTTCAGAGGCTGTCCGACGATGTCTTGGGCGGGCGCGGCTAGCCATTCGGCTGCAAGGGGGTTGACCGCCAGCAGAATCCAATCCTCGACGGAGGCCACCATGATCGCGTTGGGCGCATGCTCGAACAAGCCGCGGAACCTGGATTCCGAACTGCTGAGCACTGACGCCGAAGCGCGGGTCATCTGCACGACCACGTAGAACCCGATGATGAGAGCGGCGACCGCGAGAGAAAGCGCGAGGCCGGCCAAACGGTATTCCAGTCGCTTGGCTATGACCGCCTCTTCGGTCAGGTCCATGCGGAGATGCCCGACCACCGCGCCGGTCGCCGAATCCACGATGGGCTGGATCGTGCTGTACCAGGTGCCGTGGCGATCGGTCGCAGGACCCTCGACCAAAGGCCGCCCGGTCAGAAGTGCATCGAGCAGCTCGGGGCTGGCCTCGGCGTACACGGCGCCAGATGGCAGGGGAATCTCGCCTGGGCGAGCTGCCTGTGCCAAGAACACCGCCCGTCCCGAGACGCTGCGCATGATGTTCAGGTGACTCAGGTCGGGATTGGCCAAGAGCGTGGCATCAAGGACCCTCTGCAGGCTCTCATGCTCAGGGATCAGCCTATCTGCAGACGTGCCCCGGTGCCGGGCCACGTGTTCGGCGTCCACCGCAGCGGCGGTGCTATGCGCCCGTTGTTCAAGTTCGTCAATGACGTGATTGGCGCCGAACCCGCCAAGAACCTCAGAAAGCACGAAGCCACTCAGCAGCCCCGCGACCAGCAGAGCGATGAGCAGTCCTCTCACCCTCGCCCTGACACCACCCACGTCGTCGCGCGTCCATGCTGTGGTGATCCTGCTGATGCAGCGTCCGAGTCCACCGGCCCAAAATGCGGCGCCAATGGATCCGAGTATCAATAGTCCGGGCATGAACTGCGCCTGGGCACCGGTGCCAAGGACAAGCTGTGTACCCGCCTCCGCAAGAGCCCATATCCCGGTGCCGATGGCAGCGATTCGATAGCCGGGATGTGAATGTGCAGTTCCGTCCTCCTGTACGAGTCTGCGCGCCATCAGCAGGAACGCGAAACTCACGCTACCAGCCAAGACCCACCGTCCGAGCGGCAACCCCAACGCGAGCATCCCGATCACGATCGTGGCCCACACCCCAGCAGCCAGAAGGACCGGCGACAGGTATTCGATCCCCGCCCAGGATCTGGAATCCTCCCTATCGGCAAGGCAGAATCCGATAGCGGCGAGACTCGCCAAGACGAGGAGTCCGCCTTGGGTCATGATGATGAGATGATTTGCGCCCAGATCGACCGCGGCCACCTGGGTGATCATAGCGCCCGCAGCCAAGAGGGTACTCGCCATAAGCCAGTTCCATTGCTTCCCGGCCTTCACGAGCTGCCGGAGGGACAACGCGTTGGTGCTAGCCAGCAACAGACCGACCGCTCCGAGGAAAGCGAAATAGTCCGCATACGAATATGGGAACGAATCGTACATGTCCACCTGCCCTGTCGTGACAACCCATCGCCCGGTTGCCTTGTTTCATTAATCGGTATCGTGGACTGAACGGTTGCCTTTTTCCGATGAACGGTAGGTACCCATGTACACTCGTAATGATGCACGCCGAACGGCTCTTCTCGCCCTGACAGCGGTTTCGGTGCTGACGCTGGCGACCACGGGTGGATGCCGCGCCAAGAGCGACCCTGTCGTACTGACACCTCAACCCCCCGCAAGCGACGTACCGACACGTCCCGCAGACGCTGCGGAACTGGGCTCGATTCGTCTTGAGCTGCCTCAGATCGTCTCCGGACTGCAGCAGCCCGTGTTCGTCACGGGCGCCAAGGATGGCTCGTCACGCTTGTTCGTGTGCGAAAAGTCCGGCAAGGTCAGGGTGATCGAGAACGGAACGCTTGTGGCCGCTCCCCTCCTCGATCTGTCCGGAAGCGTCAGCACTGATTCGGAGCGAGGACTGCTTGGGATCGCGTTCTCCCCGCAGTACGCGCAAACCGGACGCTTCTACGTCGACTACACCGACAAGAGTGGCAACACGGTGATCAGCCGCTTCACCGCAGACGCAAGCGGCACCAAGGCCGATCCGGCCAGCGAAGAGGTGCTCCTGCGCATCGAGCAACCGTATGCCAACCACAACGGCGGCTGCGTGCAGTTCGGCCCGGACAAGATGCTGTGGATCGGCATGGGAGATGGCGGCAGCGGCGGGGACCCCCAGGGCAACGCTCAAAGCCTCGACACCCTCCTTGGCAAGATGCTTCGCCTCGATGTCGGGGAGAGCGGTGCGCCGGCCAACGGAGAGCCCTACGGCATCCCTGCTGACAACCCGTTCGCCAACCCGACCGACGAGGCCACCGCGGCCCAGCCAGAGGTCTGGGCCACAGGACTCAGGAACCCGTGGCGCTTCAGCTTCGACTCCAAGACCGGAGGGCTTTGGATCGGTGACGTAGGACAGAGCCAGTGGGAGGAGATCGATTTCGTGCCCGCTGGCAGCTCGGGTGTTCCTGCGGGCGGCCTGAACTTCGGGTGGAACACCTTCGAGGCGAGCCATCCGTATCCGGCGGGAACATCGGTCACGGTCGACACCACGCGCTTCACGATGCCGATCATCGAATACGACCATGGCGCAGGCAACTCAGTGACGGGAGGCGTGGTCGTGCGCGATCCCGCATACCCGGGACTCGATGGCATCTACCTGTACGGCGATTACGGTTCGGGGCGGGTGTGGGGCGCGAGGCTTTCCTCGGACGCAGGACAGGCCGGCGCGCCGGTCGGCGTGGAAAACGTCGAGATGCTCAGCACAAAGTATCAGGTCGTGTCGTTCGGCACGGGTGACAACGGCGAGGTCTATCTTGTCGACTTCGCCGGAGCCGTGTATCGGGTCACCGACAAGACCGCGCAGTAGAGCTCAGCTAGCGAGTGCCGCGATCAGTCCGTCGACTTCCTCGGCGGTGGTGTCCCACGAGGTCACCCAGCGCACTTCGACGTGCGTATCGCCTGCGCGCTCGTCCCACACGTAAAAGTGGAACCGCTCGATCAAGAGCGCCGCGCGGTCACGTGGAAGCAGCGCGAAGACCTCGTTGGCCTGGGGCGATTGCGTGACCCTCACGCCGGCAGCCTGGGCGCCCGCGGCCAAACGCGCCGCCATCTCGTTGGCGTGAGCTGCACAGCGATGCCACAAGTCGCC
>JAHIQC010000188.1 GCA_018902765.1 Actinomycetota bacterium
CCTCAAGGCCCAGTCCGATCTCGATATCGGGGTTCTCCTCGGCCAAGGTGGTTATGGTTGCGCAGTAGGGTTCGAGGTCAGCGTCGCAAATCGACAGATGGCGGTCGGGATCAAAGGCCTCGGGGAGCGGCGCGTGCTCGGTGAACAGCATCGCGCTCACGCCAGCGGCGCGGGCTGCTGCGACATAGGCGGCGGGCTCTCCTGTGGCGTGATTGCAGAAGCCCGTGTGGATATGGCAGTCGATCAACTCGCGCACTCGATGGTCCCTCCCCCAACGACCAGGTCACCGTCGTAGCATACGACAGACTGGCCCGGCGCTACGCCGGAAAGTGGCTCGTCGAACTCCACGATCAGCGTGTCGCCCTCGCTCGAAGCGGTCGCGGGCGAACGGAGCATGCGGTAGCGCGTCATCGCATCCACCCGGTGCGTGCCCGGGCCGAGTCGCCAAAGCTGTGTGCGTGCCTGAACTCGCGAGGCGGACAGCGCGTCAGCAGCGCCGACCACTACGCGGTTGGCATCGGCGTCGAGCGCGATCACGTAGAGCGGCTCGGGCGCCGCGATTCCGAGACCCTTGCGCTGGCCCACGGTGTAGTAGGCAAGACCCCGGTGCATGCCGAGGATGGCACCGTTCGCGTCGACGATCTCGCCTGGCACGACCGCCTCCGGACAGCGCGTCGCCACGACCGAGACGTGCTCGCCGGCCGGCGCAAAGCAGGTCTCTTGGCTCTCGGAGCGCTCGGCGCTCGGCAGTTCTAGCCGCGCGGCGATCTGCCGCACGTCGCTCTTGGCGAGCTCCCCGAGAGGAAAGAGCGTGTGCTCCAGCACCTGAGGAGTGAGCGAATACAGGAAGTACGACTGGTCCTTGGCGCCGTCGACACCGCTGGCGAGCCAGGGAGTCGCACACTCGTCGCGGATGATGCGCGCGTAGTGCCCGGTCGCGATCATGTCGGCACCCGCCGCAAGCGAGCGCGCAAGCAGGTCAGCGAACTTCACGCGGTCATTGCAGCGGGCGCAGGGGTTGGGAGTGCGACCTGCCGCATATTCCTGCGCGAACGGCATGATGACCTCGCGCTCGAATATCTCGCGAAAGTCCCACGTGTAGTGCGGAATGCCCAGCGTGTCGCACACGCGTCGTGCCGAGCGCACGGCATCGGTGCCGCAGCACTCCCCGAGCAGCTCGCCTTCGGGCAGCAGCTGCATGGTGATGCCGGTGACCTCGTGACCCGCTTCGAGCAGAAGCGCGGCCGCGACCGAGGAATCGGCTCCCCCGCTCATGCCTGCGAACACGCGCGCCATCGCGACTACCTCGCTGACAGACGAGCGCCCGCACGGACGCGAGCGCAGGCAGCGTGGATCACAGCTCGCATGCCTCGTCGTGGTCGTGATCGTCTTCATCGGCGTGCGGGTCGAAATTCGGGTCGGCTGACTTGACCTCGCCTGCGATCGGCTCGCGGCCATGCTTGACCAGGTAATCGTCCACGGCGACCTTGAGGCCGTCGGTGGCCAGAACGCTGCAGTGCATCTTGGCGGGTGGCAGCCCACCGAGCTCCTCGGCGACCTGCTTTTTGGTGATCGCGACGGCGTCCTCGAGCGACATGCCGCGCGCCATCTCTGTCACGATCGAACTCGTGGCGATCGCGGCGCCGCATCCGAGGGTCTGGAACTTGATGTCCTCGATGGTGTCGTCGTCGATCTTGAGCGTGATCTTCATGATGTCGCCGCACACGGGGTTGCCGACTTCGCCGATCCCGTCCGCGTCGTCGATGACGCCCACGTTGCGCGGGTTGTTGAAGTGGTCCATGACCTTGTCGCTGTAGAGCACCGCACTCTCCGTTCCGTCTTAGCGGCCTTTGGGGCCGTCTGTTCGTGTCTGTGTTGCGTGCTTGCGGCCGATCTACCTGGCCGAGGAACCGAACATTCTGTCGTACACCGGCGACATCGAGCGCAAACGCTCAACGATCGGCGGCAGGACCTCAAGGAAGTAGTCCACGTCGGTCTCCGTGGTGAACCTGCCCATCGAGACACGCAGCGAACCATGCGCAATCTCCGGCGGGCAGCCGATCGAAAGCAGCACGTGGCTTGGCTCGAGCGAGCCCGACGAGCACGCCGAGCCGGTCGATACCGCGATGCCGAGGTTGTCGAGCTGCAGGAGCATGGCCTCGCCCTCGACGCCCTTGATGAGCAGCGACGCGATGTTGGGCATACGGTGTGCTGGATCGACATCAGTGGACTGCTCGGTGTTCTCAAGGCGTTCAATCACGCCGCTTGTGAGCTTCTCGCGAAGTGCCGCCAAGCGCGGACTCTCCTCGGCCTGATCCTCGAGCATGAGCTCGAGCGCCTTGGTGAAGCCGACGACTCCGGGAACGTTCTGAGTGCCCGAACGCTTCTTGGACTCCTGTCCACCGCCGAGGATCTGCGGCTCGAACGGGGTTCCACGCTTGAGGTACAGCGCGCCGACGCCCTTGGGGCCGTAGATCTTGTGGCCGGAGAACGACGCGGCGTCCACCCCGAGTTCGGCAACGTCGAACGGGATCTTGCCGAGCGTCTGGGCCCCATCAGTGTGGAACAGCGCGCCACGCTGGTGAGCCGCGGCGGCGAGCTCCTTGATGGGCTGGATGGTACCGATCTCGTTGTTGCCGTGCATGATCGAAACGAGCACTGTGTCGTCGCGAAGGGCGGCGACTAGGTCCTCGACGTGGATGATGCCATCCTCACGCGGACCGAGGTACGTGACCTCGTAGCCACGCTTCTCGAGCAGGTGTGCGGGCTCGAGGATCGCGTGATGCTCGAACTTGGATACGATCACATGGCCGCCCTTGGGCGACTTGCGTGCCGTTATGCCGAGGAGTGCTGCGTTATCTGACTCGGTTCCACATCCCGTGAAGGTGATCTCATTGGGATGCGTGGCGCCGATACCCTTGGCGAATCGCTCCCTGGCGTCCTCGAGGGCACGATAGGCGTCGCGACCCAGGGCATAGAGCGAGTTCGCGTTGCCGTACTCTTCCATGAAGTACGGCATCATCGCGTCCATGACACGCTTATCGACCGGTGTCGTGGCCGCGTAATCGAAGTAGATGCGACGGGGAGTGTCCATGTCGGTCCCTTTCCTATACTGTCGGGCGCGAGTCGATGACGTCTTGCGCGGTCACGAGCTCGGCGAGCGTTGCTGACTCGAACACATCTCTCAACGCGGCGGTGGCGCGGTTCCAGACAGCAGCCGCGGCACATGCTCCGCCACGTCCACAGGTAAGCCCGCGATCTCCCTCGCATACGGTCGCGACCAGCGGGCCCTCAAGCGCCTCGACGATCGCGAGCACGTTGATATTCTCGGGAGCGTGGGCAAGCGCGAAACCGCCGCGAGCTCCTCGGACCGCGCTCACGAGCCCGGCCTGACGCAGCCCCACGAACAGTTGCTCCAGGAACTTGGCGGGAATCTCCTGCTGCTCAGATATCTCGCGCGCGCTGACCGGACCGTCCTCGGACGAGGAGGCCAAGTAGATCATGGCGAGAAGGCCGTATTCGCTCTTTGCGGTGAGCCGCATAGTTCTATCGCACCCAATCCTGACTGAAACAGTAGTGTTTGGTTACGATATGCCCGCGGAGGCGATGAGTCAAGCGGCGGCGACTAGGACGGAAGCATCCTAAACTCGGACATTGACTAAAAGGTGGACTCCTTCTTCAGTGAGGTTGCTGAAGACCACAAGGAAGAAA
>JAHIQC010000189.1 GCA_018902765.1 Actinomycetota bacterium
ACCCACAATCATCGGTACTTTGCCGTTGGGCTACGCGGATGGTGTGCATCGGGTGCTGTCAGACCGTTTCTCGGTGCTCGTCGGGGGAGCGCGCTGTGCGCAGGTCGGGCGCGTGTGCATGGATCAGTTCATGATCGAGTTGCCGAGGCGCTCTGCGTTTCGGGAGGGCGAACCGGTCGTGCTGGTCGGATCGCAGGGTCAGGACAGTATCCTCATGGATGAATTGGCTGAGCTGGCCGGCACGATCAACTATGAGTTGGCCTGCTCTTTTGGCATGAGACTGCCGAAGCGCTACGTCTGACGTCCACCGCGACGCACCGCTCCGCGTCGAATCAGACGGCCCCCATCCGCAGACATGTGAGATTTTTTGCAAGTTCTCTGCAGATTTGAGAAGGAGCGCATACCCCTTCGTCGAAAACCACGATTGAGCGACTGTATCGCGCTTACTGGCGCGCAGTCATTCTCGGGACCGCGAACAAGGGGGTACTCAAATGGAGGAGAAGGTTCTCGAGGAGATCCAGTTCCATCAGGACACTGTGTCTCGCGATGCCAACTCACCGTTGCACTTGATCCGCGAAAAGGAGATGGAGATCTCCGGGCGGGTTCTTGCGGCCAAGAAAGAGGCTGAGGAGATCGTCGCGACAGCGCGCAAAAAGGCTGTCGAGGTGATACAGGCGGCCGAAGAAGAGGGCACAAGGCTGGCATCGGCGCACGAGAAGACAGTACTGGCCGATGTGCAGAGGGAGATAGAGGCGGTAGGAGAGGGCGCTGTCGCTGACACCGAGGCCATCAACAAGCTCGTATCTGATCGTACGGGCAAAGCGGTGCAGTTTGTGTCGGACTTCGTTACCAGCATCTAGTTTCGCGTAGGTCGCTGCCGGGCGATCAGTGGGGGGTGTGGCACGTGCTTGTTCCAATGGCGAAGGTCGAGATCATCGGCCCCAAGAATCTCTTCTTCGATGTGGTGAGCCTGGTTCATGAGCAGGGTCGCCTGCACATCGAGGACCTCACTCGCAAGATTCAGTCGGGCGAAGTCCCGATCGATCGCATGGAGGTCGTTGAGAAGCAGCAGCGCGATCAAGAGAGCATGGACGACATGCTTATTCGCGTTCGCGCCATTCTCAAGGCGTTGCATCGTGACAACACTCCGGTGAACGCCGAAGATCGCCGTCAAGAATATGCTCGCATGTATGCCTTGGACAGCGCTGCGCTCGCCGCTGAGATCGCTTCGGTGATAGCAGAGGTCGAGGATCGGACATCCTCGCTCGCGTCGAGTCATACCTCGATCGAAGGCGAGCTGGCACTTCTAGCCCGCTACGAGCCCATCCTTCACAAGATTCAGCCGCTGGCCAAGCAGATCATCACGACCGGTGCTTATGAGTCGGTCGCGCTTCTGGTCGAACGCCGCTACAAGGCCGCGCTTGAGCAGCTGAAAGAGGAACTCGACAAGATCACACATAAGCAGTGCGAGATCGTCTCCACAGATGTCGACGCAGACACGACGGCTGCGATCGTGGTATTCAGCCGCACATACTCCGAGCCGGTACATAAGTTCCTGGCGATGGAGAACGTGAATCAGATACGCCTGCCCTCTGAGTTCCAGGATATGCCGTTCGACATCGCGTACGACGAGCTTCGCGCTCGCCGCGGCGCTTTGCCGGGTGAGCTGGGCAAGGTATCCACTGAACTCGAGAAGATGTCGCTCAAGTGGCAACTGAAGCTATCGACCATACGCGACGTACTGATCGACAAGACGGAGGAGATCAGTGCGATCCCGAAGTTCGGTCGTACCGAATACGCCTTCGTCATAACCGGATGGATGCCCGTCAAGGACGTCAAGCCCTTGATGGCGCAGATCATGGAGCATTGGAAAGACGATGTGATCGTCAACCAGACGGAAATTCGCGAGGACGAGTACTCCGACACGCCTGTCGCCCTCAAGAACAATCCCGCGATGGAGCCCTTCCAGAAGTTGCTTGGCGTGTACGGCATGCCGCGGTACGGAACCATGGACGCCACCTGGATGTTGTTCGTGTTCTATCCGCTGTTCTTCGGCATGATCGTCGGGGATCTCGGCTACGGCATGATCATGATGGGAATCATTCTCTGGCTGCGGTTCAAATTCAAGGACAACGACAACATCACGCTCGCAACCTCGATTTTGGGACCTGCGGCGACAGCCGTTATCGCGTTCGGCTTCCTTTACGGAGAGTTCTTCGGAAACCTACTCGGGGAGAAGTACTTCAATGTGATCAGGCCGTTGCCCATAGGGCCGGTCACGTTGCCGTTTGATCGGGTGCATTTCGTCGAGACGTTCATGCTCTTGGCGGTTGCTGTCGGCGTCGTGCAGATCTTGCTCGGGCTGGTGTTCGGGATCGTCAACGCGGTGCGCACCAAGAACAAGCACCACTTGTATGAAAAGGGCGGCATGCTTGTCATGCTCGTGTCCGTCGGTCTCGCCATCGCCATCGGTTTTGCGACCGAGAACTTCGGGTCGTGGACGATTTGGGGACAACTGCTGTTCGCAGCGTTCGCTTTTGGGGGATTCATCTATGCGATTCGTGGCGGCGGCGTTATGGGCGCGGTCGAGTCGATTCTGTCTGTTTCGCACATGGCGAGCTACATCCGAATCATGGCCGTCGGTCTCGCCGGCGCTATCTTCGCCGACGCGGTCAATGGCATCGTTGCAAATACTGGCAACATCGTCGCCGGGCTTGTAATCGGCATTCTGCTTCACGGGCTGAACTTCATAATCGCGGCGTTCAGCCCCTCAATCCATGCACTACGTCTCAACTTCCTGGAGTTCTTCGGGACGTTTTATGAGACGGGAAGCCAGCAATACAAACCGTTCACGAAAACCGGAGGTGAAAAGAGCGCATGATCAAGAATCGGCTCGCAAGGTTGGTGTTTGGCAGTACGTTCGTACTGACCATGATGGTACCGGCAATCGCTCTGGCAGCGGAGGGGGCAGCGGCCCCAGCAGACTGGCAGACGAACGTGGGCAAGGCAATGGCTGCAGGTCTGGCCATGGGACTTTCCGCACTAGGCGCTGGGTATGCACAGGCGAAGATCGGCTCCGCTGGTGCCGGCACCCTCGCAGAGCGCCCAGAGGTGGCAATTTGGATTATCACGCTACAGGCGCTACCGGAAGTTATCGTTCTGCTTGGTTTCGTATCCGCGATCATGATCAACGGCGCGTAAGGGTCTCTCGATAGCAAGCAACGCGGAGGAGAATTCGACAGATGGCACTCGAAGATATCTTCAGAGCCCTCGAAGACCAGGCGCAAGACGAATGCGACCAGATTCTTCGGGTCGCTCGCGAACAGGCGGAAGCGATCGCGGAGGATGCGGCCGATCAGGCGCAGACTATTCGCACCAACCGTGTGGACGATGCCGAGCGCACGACGCGCAAGAAGGCTTCTCGCACAGTCAATAGTGCGCGGCTCGAGAGCAAGAAGCGCGTCGCTGCCGTCAAAGAGGCTGCGGTGAGCGAGAGTTTCGATCGTGCGTCCACGGCCTTGAGTTCAGTGCGCGGCAGGAGTGATTATGCCGCCATCTTCAAAGCGTTGGCCGAGGAGGCTTCCACGGGTCTTGAGGGCGAGTTGGAGGTGTGGGTCGACCCCGCCGACGAAGCGCTCGCCAAGGGCGTGATAGCCGAACTGGGCCTCAGTGCGGTGGTCCGGCCCGAGATCAAGAGCGCGGGCGGTCTGGTTATGACCATCGATGAGGGTAAGATCTCACGTCGCAACACCCTCGAAGACCGCCTCGAGAAGGTGCGCCTGATGGCTCAGGCCGACGTAGCGGAGATTCTGTTCTCATGAGCCTTGCAGCAACCCAGACTCGCAAGCAGGCCACCGGGGGTAAGGACTACGGATACTCGAACGCCCGCATTCGCGGCATGCGTTCGAGGCTTCTGGATCGTGCATTCCTCGATGGTCTGATCGCGACGCCGGACATTCAGCGTCTCATTCAGGAGCTCTCCGAGACCGAGTACGGTCCCGATTTGGAGGATACCCTGATTCATGGGCGTGATGCGGCAGCGATTGATGAGGCTCTCAAGAACAACATGGTTCGCACGTTTCGAAAGGTGCTCGGCTTTCTCAATGAGGAAGCGCAGTACTTGGTGACGACGCTTCTCGGTCGGTGGGACGTGTTCAACATCAAGACCATCCTGCGCGGCAAGCACATGCATCTCACGGCCGAGGAGATTGCCGAGGGGCTTTTGCCCACCGGCCAACTCACCCTCGTCGATCTTGAGGCTCTTGCGATGCAAGATGACGTGCGTGCGGTCGTCGATACGGCAATCACGTGGGGCCTGCCTTACGGGTCTGCGCTTCGTGAGGGCTACTCCGAGTTCCTCAAGTCAGGAGAGCTCGCCGATGTCGAGTTGGCGATCGACCGCTACTACACAAACTGGGCGTCCCAGAGGCTCCGTCGCCGTGGAGCCAACAGTAAGCTGGCGAAACGGATCTTGGCCATTCAGGTCGATATCGCCAACTTGGTGATGGTATTCCGGTTGCAGAAGGCGGACTTGGAGTCGGTAGACGTTGCCGATTTCTTCCTTGAAGGTGGCGCGGAGATCAAGCCTGAGCTCTATATCGAGCTGGCCAAGATGTCCGACATCGACGAGGTCTTGGATCGCCTGAGAGGCACGCCCTACGGCAAGACCCTGGACGACGCCGCCATGAAGTACCTCGAAGAAAACTCGATCGTCGTGTTCGAACGGACACTCGAGGATTACCTCATGCGAAAGGCGCTGATGCTCGGCACCGGGGATCCTCTCGGGGTCGGCGTTGTTATCGCATACCTGTGGG
>JAHIQC010000014.1 GCA_018902765.1 Actinomycetota bacterium
CAAAAGGACATCCGAAGCGGCGACGGGGTCTTGGCCTGTGGCCACGAATGCGCCGCGCCCGGCATCGGCATCGGTGACTTCACATACCGCTTCGCCGTGCACTTGCTGAGCCGTGACGAGCCGGTCACGCATCGAGACCAGCTTAAGAGCGTCCATGAACCGGCTTCTGTTCTCGTCCACATCGACCGGATCGTCCCCGACATGCCCCGCGAGGTTGAGCGACGCATACGGCGCCAAGCTAACGCCACCAAGACGCTCACTGAACCCAACTACGATCCCCGAGCGATCACGAAGACCCGTGTCGGTGAGCACGCTCAATGCATTCACGCGAAGCCTTGTGAGCTCGGGGCTGTAGCCCATTTTGGTAGATCTCCTTGGCTTGAAACGGTTGTTGAATGCGAGATTATCGCGAATCTCTGGCAACAAGTGACAAGAATGGGGCACACTCATTGTAGATGACGGCTGGACATTCTCGGCCGCATCGCGGAAAGAAGAACGTGACTGCTAAGGAAGGGGGTGACCGTATGAAGCGGTCATCGAGATTCATCGCACTGGCGGCCTGGGCTGCCTCCGCACTCTCGACCACTCCGGCGCTGGCTCAAAGTTCGTCGGAAGACGCTGCGGGAGCAGCGCTGGGCATCGGAATCCTGGCATGCTACGGAGTGTTGTTCCTCGTACTCATGGCCTTCTTCATTTGGTGGATCATCTTGGTGATCGACCTGTTCAAGCGCGAGGAGTATGAGTTCCCGGGTTCGACCGGAAGCAGCAAGACCCTGTGGATCGTGATCATGCTCGTTGGCTGGGCTGTGGGCTTCCTTTGGGTTGTCACACCTGTCTACTATTTCATGGTCTACAAGAAGGGCCCCAAGCCCGGGACCGGCATGAAGCCCTCGGCTCCTTCGGGATACGCTCCTTCACCGGCTCCGGCTGCTCCGAGCGCCTACCCACCGCCTCCGAGCGCACCGATGGCTCCCCCGGCAGCGCCGCCTGCACCACCTGCAGCTCCCGTGGCTCCTGAGCCGTACATGACTCCGCCTGCACCCCCTGCACCTCCCGCAGCGCCGGCTGATCCGGCCGAGTCCGAGGTCCCTGAGGCGTAGCGACCCACCACCAACGCTGAGAAGACCCGTCGGGCATGCGCCTGGCGGGTCTTTTTGTTGCTTGGAGAAGTCACACTCCACGGAAATGAGTAGGCCCGGATACGACGGGGAGTGTCCGCCGTCGCACCCGGGCCCTTCGAACGCGCCAGCCAAAAGGGCGGCACGCCGTCATCAGTTGATCAGAACGTCCGCTTCTTGAGGAATGCGGGAATGTCCAACTCGTCTTCACCTATCGGCTCAAAGGTCGGGATCGAGGATGCGCCATCCTCTTCCGAACCGAACTGCATAGTCTCCTGCTTGCGACGACCCTCAAAGCCGGTCGCGATAACCGTGACGCGAATCTGATCCATCATCGAATCATCGATGACCGCGCCAAAGATAATGTTCGCATCGGGATGTGCGGCGGCTGCTACGACCTCTGCGGCTTCGTTGACCTCAAACAGACCGAGGTCACTTCCTCCGGCAATGGAAAGCAGTACTCCTTGCGCACCCTCGATGCTGCTCTCAAGCAGCGGGCTGGAGATCGCAGCCTTTGCGGCCTCATGCGCACGACTGTCGCCTGCGGCGATGCCGATGCCCATGAGTGCCGAACCGGCGTCCTCCATGATGGTACGGACGTCGGCGAAGTCCAGGTTGATGAGTCCGGGCACCGTGATCAGATCGGTGATGCCCTGAGTGCCCTGACGCAAAATGTCGTCCGCGATCCTGAAAGCGTCAAGAATCGAGGTCTTCTTCTCAGCGACCTGCAATAGCCGATCGTTTGGAATGACAATGAGCGTGTCCACGACTTCGCGCAGGCGCTTGATGCCCTCTTCAGCCTGCAGCGCGCGCTTTCGACCCTCGAATGCGAACGGACGAGTGACGACGCCGACTGTCAGCGCGCCGATTTCTTCCTTCGCAATCTGAGCGATGACCGGAGCCGCACCTGTTCCGGTGCCTCCGCCTTCACCCGCAGTGATGAAGACCATGTCGGCACCCTGAAGCGCCTCTTTGATCTCGCCACGGTTCTCTTCGGCTGCTTGGAATCCCACGTCGGGGTCAGCGCCAGCGCCGAGGCCCTTGGTGAGGTTCACGCCGACATGCACCTTGTAATCGGCATCAGACATGAGCAGAGCCTGCGCATCGGTGTTGACGGCGATGAACTCGACGCCCTTGACGCCAGCCTCAACCATCCGATTAACGGCGTTAGTACCGCCGCCTCCGCAGCCCACGACCTTGATGACCGCAAGGTAGTTCGCGCCCGTCTCGAGCATGTTCCCTCCCCGGCCTGACTCCTCTCGGAGTCATACAGTAACCCTCAAGTCAAAGTTGAGTGTCCGTATACAACGGTCAATCTTCGCATAAACGTTATATGAGACGCAAGATGTTTGCAACAAATGATATGCGAAGATGTGTTGCGAAGATACGCTAGTTGTGGATGACGGTATCCCTGAGCAGGTGATACGCGCCGTTCTCCACGCGAAATGGAGCCGCTGGATACGCCCGGATTCTACTCGAGGGTTACTACTCTCGAGTCTGAACCATGGTGCCGATTGGGACCTGAGGGTAGAGTTCCAGCACGTCGCGATTGTACATACGGATGCATCCGTGGGACGCCCAGGTGCCAATCACCCACTCCTGATTGGTGCCGTGGATGTTGTAGGCCGTGAAGACATATCCGGACGAAGTCTGACGGTACATGCGCATCTTCCGAGGCCCATAGATCCCGACCGGGCCGGTGACGTACTTGGCACCTATCTTCCAGTTGCCAACCGGGGTCTGGGTGCTTCGTTTGCCCACGGCGATCGGATAGGTCTTGACCAAAACTCCATCCCGAACCCAATACATCTGGCAATCGGACTTGTCGATGATCAGACACGTGGACCATGGGTAGTCGAGTCTGTTGACCGTATAGCTCACTCTTGTTGTGGCGAACGGGTTGGCTGCAACCAACTCGATGGTGTTCCTGCCACGAGACAACGCTATGGTTCCGATGTTCTGCAGCGACCCTGGAATCACGGATACGGTCTTGAGGAATCCTCCGTTGACGTACACATGCACCAGCGTGGTGGAAAGGCCGGCTCGCACAGCGCCTGCAACGTAAGCGGCCGCATAGCCGTTCGGAGTCGGCGACACGAGCTGCGGTGCCGCAGGCGCACCCCAAGCCTTGATCACAAGCGGCGTAGAGGCGACAGTCCCTTCCCTAGACCTCAGAAGGACCCTGGCTGAGTGGGTTCCGGGGGCAAACGTGTACGCCCCGAAGTCGATGATTGCTCCAGGAGTCGCAACCAGTGATGCAACGGGTCGCTTGTCCAAGATGAGCAGTGCGGTCCCGGTGCTGTCTGTGGAAAGCATCCGCGCTGAGAACGAGGTTGAGTTCAAACACTCGGTAGCAGGCGAGGTCAGAGTAAGCGCCATTGCTGTTGCCGGAATCAAGAACACCACACACGCGGCTACAAGTGCCCAAACGATAGCGAGCGAAACTCCTCGGCGATCCATGGCCATTCTGTGCCTACCTCTGCTATTCGGTGTCGACCCCACGCCACGTCGGGCGATCAACTGTTCGGACGTTGATCGAGACGACCTTGCCTGCTTGTTCTTCGAGTATACGACGAGCGACGAGATCCTTGCGCTCGATGTCTTCCGAGGAACCCATGAAGATGGCGATATCGTCAGTGGTCATGAGAGCGGTCTTGTCCACGCTGGGCGCCGAAATGGTGCGCGTCTTGGCACGAAGCTCCGAGCTGAGCGCCTTCCACACGCGCAGCGCATTCCTGA
>JAHIQC010000190.1 GCA_018902765.1 Actinomycetota bacterium
CGATCGAGCAGACGCTTGATACGCTCGACGAGGGCAAGATCATCTACGTCGCCAACTGCAGCTTCTGCCACGGCTACGGCGGAACCGGGGATGGTCCTGATGCAGCCGGGCTCTTGCCTGCCCCGCCGAACTTCGCCGAACTCGACGTATACAAGGACTGGAAGCCCGCCGACTACTACTGGCGGATCAGCGAGTCCATCCCGATGCGCGCGATGCCGCAGTGGCATACATGGTTCAACGAGCGCCAGCTGTGGCTCGCATCGAACTACGTGCGCAACGTGCTCATCTTCCCGGACCCAACAGCCGAGCCTGCTGACCCCGAGATGCCCGAGAAGGCCAAGAGCCTCAAGCAGCCAGCCGAAGCCAACGTGATGATGGGTCGCGTCGTATACCTGCAGCGCTGCTTCATGTGTCACGGCGATGCGGGCCGCGGCGAAGGCCCTGCCGGAGCGAATCTGGTTCCGGCGCCGGCGGACCTGGCAGACCCCGGCATGAAGACCGAACTTTCCGACGCGGACTGGTTCTGGCGCGTCTCGGTCGGCATCGGCAACGCCGCCATGCCCCCCTGGAGACTTCTGCTTTCCGAGGAGGACCGCTGGGACGCCATCGCGTATGTTCGCGCCACGTTCCAAGAGCCGAGCGAACCCAACGATGTCGACGACAATCCGCCGATCGCGTACCAGGCGCTCGATCCGGCGCCGTACTCACCAACAGCAGAGACGCTTCTCCTCGGCAAAAAGGTCTACGAGGAGCGATGCGCAGAGTGCCACGGTGCCACCGCCAAGGGTGATGGCGAGTTCGGGACGATGCTCGTTCCCACGCCAGCAGACCTGACCGACGAGCCCGCCTCGACCTCCGATGAGGGTTGGTGGTACTGGCGAGTCGACCAAGGCGTAGTCGGCGACGAGGGCACCCACCCGACCGCCATGCCCGCCTGGCAGCTCATCTTGACCCCAGAAGAACGCTGGGCTGTCGTGTTCTACGGGCGACAGCTGGCCGGACTGCCCCCGATCGCACCTCAGTAAGGAGGCCGAAGATGGACCTTTCTGTCTATTTGATGATCGCGACGATCGTCACGTTCATGATCGGCGCCGGATTCGCGCTGGCGTGGTCGATCAGCTCGGGGCAGTGGAGCCACATCTCCGATGCAGCAAGATCGGTACTGGAATCCGATGACCAGGAAGCGAGCACCACATGTCTGTGACTGAACAACTGAATGCATCGCTTTGGGCGCTCGGTGTCGGAACGGTGCTCATCGTCACGATTTACCTTGTCGTCTCCAACGCCTGGTACCGAAGCGCGACCGGAGACCGAATACCTGAGACCGATGTGAAGCCGTCCCCGATCGGGATGGTGGACGAGTACCCCGAGGGGCTGTCCGAGGCGCATGGTGGGCCGACGCTGTTCTTCAGGCTGCTCGTGGCCGGCTACGTCGTCTGGCTCGTGGGCTACGTGGCGTATTGGTACATGGGCCTTATCGTCGATTAGATCGGACAAGAGCGCATGTTGATGGATGCCGCCGCCGCTCCCCTGTCTCAGGGGTTCGGAGCCGTGCTTCTTTGGAGTGCGCTTGTCCTCGGGCTCTCCGGAGGCTTCGGCCACTGTCTCATGATGTGTGGACCCCTCGTGAGCGCAGTGAGTCTTGCTGGCGGTGCCACTAGCTCCCGTGGTGCCGAGGCGCCGCGCTCAGCGTGGCTGTTCCAAGCGGCCTACCACGGTGGACGACTGGCGACCTACGCCGCGATAGGTGCCCTGTTGGGCCTGCTCGGCGGCATGGGACGCCTGAGTACACTCGAGGGGCCCTTCGCGCCCGCTAGTCTTGCCCGCTACGTGAAGCTCTCGACGGGCTTGGTGCTGGTGGTCACGGGATTGTGGCTCATGGTGTCGTGGGCTCTCAAGCGCACGGCGCGCCTCCCGGAGACCTCCGGGCTTGTTGCCGGTACCGCGTGGTTCAAGCGCGCGACGGCGCGGCTCGCGCGCGGAGGCTGGCGCTGGGCGTTGCCGCTCGGAATGCTCATGGGCCTTATGCCGTGCGGGCCGTTATTGCCCGTGGAGCTTGCCGCTTTGGGCACGAGCTCACCTGCGGGGGGCGCCGCGGTCATGCTCGCCTTCGGGATCGGAACAGTCCCGGCGCTCGCAGGGTTCGGCGCGGCCAGTGGCCTTGTGGGCGAGCGATCCCGTGGCTGGCTCACGGCCGTCACGGCACTGGCTATCCTGATCCTCGGCGGATCGATCTCGCTGCAGGCGCTCCAGAGCCTCAAGGGTTAGTGGGATGACCCAGGCCAGCACCTGCGACCTGTGTGGACTGCCGCTTCTAGGCAAGTCGATACACGCCGGTGATCGCCGATTCTGCTGCGAGGGTTGTCACCGGGTATGGCAGGTCGCGCAGGGCGCGGGGATCGACGCCTTGCTCGACACGCCCGAAGCTCGCCGGTTGCGCTCGAAGTCGTCCTCTGAGCGCAAGTTGCTGGCGGCCAAGGCCGCGGGCGCCAGGCGCGAGACCCTGCGTGTCGAGGGAATGTGGTGCACCTCATGCGGCCTCGTGCTTGAGGACGCCCTCATGGATCTGCCCGGCGTGCTCGATGCCGAGGTGAGCTATGCCGGATCGATGGCGCGCGTGACATGGGACCCCGACACCCTGCGTGCCGAACAGATCAGCTCGCGTATCTCCATGCTGGGATATTCGGCACACCCCGCGCGCGAGATCTTGGCTCCGAGAAGCGACGTCGAGGACGTGTTCTTGCGCTTCTTCGTCTCGGTCGCCGTGGGCATGTGGGTGATGTGGCCCACGCTGTTCGTGCTCTACCCCGAGTACGCGCACGGGGTGTTCGGCACCCAAAGCGCCATCGAGGGTTTCTCCGCTTCGCTCACCCTCGTGGTCCTTCTGTTCGGCGGCTGGCCTTTCATTCGCGGGGCCTGGTTTGCGGCCAAGGCCCG
>JAHIQC010000191.1 GCA_018902765.1 Actinomycetota bacterium
ACTTCGACATCGAGCAGGCGCGCTACCACAAAGCCATCATCATGACCGACGCCGACGTCGATGGAGCACACATCCGTTGCCTCATCCTCACCTTCTTCTACAGGTACATGAAGGAGATGATCGAGCGGGGCTACGTCTATATCGCACAGCCGCCGCTGTACAAGGTCTCGTATGGCAAGAAGTTCGAGTACGCCTACAACGACCGTCAGCTCCAGCAGGTTCTCGGGCAGCTCCCCGAGAACACCAAGTCCACTATTCAGCGTTACAAAGGTCTCGGTGAGATGAACCCCGAGCAGCTCTGGGTCACAACCATGGATCCAAGCCACAGGACATTGTTACAGGTCACGCTTGATGACGCGCTGGCCGCAGAGAAGGCGTTCACCGATCTCATGGGTGACAACGTGGAACCCCGCAAGGAGTTCATTCAGCGTCATGCGAAAGACGTGAGGTTCCTCGACATCTAGGGAGCGCGAGGCGGGAAGATGGTCGATTCATCCGGCAAGCGCGCGCCGCGGGCGTTCGAGCCGCCGCCGTGGGAACGCCAGCAATTCGACGAACTTGCAGCAGCGAAGCAAGTGAAGGCAGAACCGGCTCAAGAGACACCACCCGAGAAAGATCCGGCCGACGAGACACCGGCCGACGCGGGAGCAGGCGCCGCGAAGGACGAGGGTGCAAGCCCGAAGCCCGAAGGCATGCCGAAAGACAAGCCCGTAACGAAGCTCGACGAAGTCGCAGTAACGGAGATGCTGGCCCAGCTAGCGGCGGAAGAGCCGCACACGAACCAGGGCCTGTGGCAAGCAGGGGTGGTCGCCTCGGTAGGGCTCGGTTCCATCGGGCTCATGGTCTTGATCTTTGGGTTGGTTGGTCTTGCAAGAACAGCGAAGGCTGGACCGGTTGGCGTGGCGGGCGGCGCGATACTTGTCGTGTTCGGCCTAGGAATGATCGCTTTGGCGATCTGGTTGGTAGTACGAACGCTCAAGCAGCGAGGAGTGCTCTGAAGTGGCAGAAGAAATGACAGGGACGACAATTCTCCCGATCGATATCCAAGAGGAGATGCGGAAGAGCTTCCTCGAGTACTCGATGTCGGTTATCGTCGCGCGCGCGCTTCCTGATGTGCGAGACGGGCTGAAGCCCGTTCATCGTCGCATCCTGTACGCCATGAACGAGTCTGGCCTCACGGCCGGTCGGGCGTACAAGAAGTCGGCGTGGACGGTCGGAGAAGTCATCGGTAAGTACCATCCGCATGGCGACTCAGCTGTCTACGACACGATGGTCCGCATGGCCCAAGACTTCTCGATGCGCGTTCCGCTCATCGACGGCCACGGCAACTTCGGTTCGGTCGACGGGGACCGTGCGGCCGCCATGCGTTACACGGAGTCTCGCCTGCAGAAGATATCCATGGAGCTTCTGCGAGATCTGGACAAGGAAACGGTCGACTTCGGACCCAACTACGACGAGTCGCTCGAGGAGCCCCTGGTTCTGCCGGCCCGGTTCCCGAACCTACTGGTGAACGGCAGCGCGGGTATCGCGGTTGGTATGGCCACGAACATCCCGCCTCACAACCTCGGAGAGACGATCGATGCCGTCACGATGGTCATCGAGAACCCCGAGGTCACCATCGAAGAGATCATGACCGTGATGCCGGGACCGGATTTCCCGACCGGCGGCATGATCATGGGCCGCGAAGGCATATCGGATTACTTCAGCACAGGTCGCGGCTCGCTCAAGGTCCGAGGCAAAGCGCACATCGAGCAGACTTCGACCGGTCGCACCCGGATCATCATCACCGAGATCCCGTACACCGTGAACAAATCCAAACTCGTGAGCAAGATCGCGGAGCTGGTTCGCGAAAAGAAGCTCACCGAGATATCCGATCTTCGTGACGAGTCCGACCGCAAGGGCATGCGCGTTGTAGTCGAGCTCAAGCAGAACTGCATCCCACAGGTCGTCTTGAACAAGCTCTACAAGCACACCCAGCTGCAGACTGGCTTTGGCGTCATCATGCTCGCATTGG
>JAHIQC010000192.1 GCA_018902765.1 Actinomycetota bacterium
AGCTCGCCTTTGGGGTCCGGAATCACCATCGACTCGCCGAGCTCGCCGAGCGCGTAAATGCTCGACAGCACGATCCGTCGCGTCTTACCCGAGCCGGTGGAGCCGATCACGAGCACGTGGCCCTCTGAGCCCGAGAGGTAGTAGGTCTCCTTACGTCCGCGCGCAGCCGGAGTGGCGCCGATCACGAAGCCCGAGACGCCGGGGACCGGGGTCGTGCCGGGCGACCAGGTGACTGCGGAGGTCTCGAGCGCCGCGAGGGTCATGAGGTCCGAGGTGCCATGCTCGCCGCGGCCGGCGGTTCGCGGGATGCCGGCAACGACGCCGGTGCCGCTGGTGCGCGGGCGCATGAGGTGGCCGGAGATCCAGACCCACCAGGCCACGATGATGGCGATGAGGAGGAGTGAGAGGATGAGCGTCGGCGGGTTGGTGATGGCGGACCACCAACGGGCGAGTATGGGGGTGTGCGCCCAGGTCACGAACGGCGACAAGTGCGCCGATCGATCGCGCGGGAGCGAGGCGAGGGCTGAGACTCCCAACGGGACGAAGGCGACGGTGAGACTCGCTACGAGGCTCGCGGACGCGACGCGCCAGATTCCCTCCATTAGAGCCACGTGCACCTCCTTGACCTCAGCGTCTTGGATCGAGCTGCGGCGAAAGGTAGCACAGGCGCTCGGCGGTCCCGGGATTTCCGATTGAAGGGCACACGATGGCCCGTATCCGCGTGGTTGTCGCCTGTCTCATCGGACAAGCGGATGAATCAGGCTGACGGTGCCTGAGGTGGTCGGCTACGGTATGCGCCTCGGCCATGCACGGTCTATTAGCTACTCGATCCTGGCTGATACTGAGTGCCCTGGAGCAGAATGTCACAGCTTCCAGCACAGTATAGATGCCGAGGAAGCCGTCCCTCGTGTGTCGAGATGGCCGAGATGTCGGACTTCTGCCGTAGGATGTCTTTGGACCTGCGCACGCCGTAGCGGTCCGTATCGTCGACGGGGTCGACGTTCTGAAAGCGAGGAAGGGGAACTCAGTTGCGCTTCATCCACACCGGTGACTGGCACCTAGGCAGGCTCTTCCACAACCTGCATCTGACTGACGACCAGCGGTTCACGCTCGAGGCGCTCTTGCGACTCGCCGAAGAGCGCCGAGTCGATGCAGTGGTCATCGCCGGCGACGTGTACGATCGCGCGGTTCCGCCCACCGAGGCCGTGGAGCTGCTCAACGACGTCTTGGGCCAGATCGCGCTTGAGCTGCGAATCCCCGTCGTCATGATTGCGGGCAACCACGACAGTCCCGTGCGGCTTCAGTATCTGAATGGGCTTGTCAGCCGCGTTGGTGTCCATGTCGTTGGTGCGGTTGGCGCGCAGCCCCAGGGTGTCGAAATCGTCGGCGCCGACGACGTGCGTGTGGTCTTCTGGCCGCTGGCCTACACGGATCCAGAGACGGCTCGTTGTGAATTCTGTTCGGACGACATCCACACGCATGAGGCGGCGCTCTGCGCACAGATCGACACGATTCATGAACACATGTCGAATGACAGTCGTCACGTTGTCGTCGGGCATGCGTTCGTGACTGGCGCGGCGACTTCTGAGTCAGAGCGGCCGCTGACAGTCGGTGGGACGGGGGAGGTCTCCTGCGGCGTATTTGAGGGATGCGACTACGTCGCACTCGGCCATTTACATCGTCCGCAGACAGTGACTGACCGGGTCCGATATGCCGGCTCACTGCTGAAGTACTCGTTCGACGAGGCGGATCACCTCAAGTCCGTGACCATTGTCGATCTGGACTCCGAAGGAGGTGTGGTGTGCGAGGAAGTCCCACTCCCGGCGCGCCACGACCTCATCCGCCTCAGCGGTACGTTCGACGAGCTCATGGCCCGTCCGATCGATCCCACGCACAAGGACGCGTACGTGGAGGTGTCGCTCACCGACAGCGATACCGTGCTGGACCCGATGCAGCGGTTGCGGGCGATCTACCCGAACATCCTGTCACTCACGAGGGAGACCGGAAGCAGTGGGCCAGGAGTGGGTCCTGTTCGTCTGCCGAAGGTCCACATGACAGACGACCTTTTCGCGGAGTTCTACGAGGACGTGACGGGTCATCCTCTCAGCAGTGAGCAGGAATCCCAGCTTGGAGCGGCGCTTGGCGAACTCGAGCTCGAGCGGCGGGAGGCGGCGTCGTGAGGCCGCTGAAGCTTCAGATGCGAGCGTTCGGGCCATTCCAGGGGACGGAGAC
>JAHIQC010000193.1 GCA_018902765.1 Actinomycetota bacterium
CCATCTTCGTACCAGCGCATGAGCCTGAGCGCGCGTTTGGCCTCGATGTGGCTCACGCGATGGCGCGCCTTGGATGCCCCCGAGACCGAATCGGCGACGATGGTCGCTAGATCAGCGCGGCGCTGGAACAGGTTCTGAGTCACGCTCAGCGATTGGATGCGCTCCTTTGAGATACGCATCCGATTTCTGCCGAGGACCCCGGATTGCATCGTCATCGCGCGCTCGTCCACGCCAATCCCCGCGGCTCGCCAGGCGAAGGCGCGTCCCGAGGCGACGATGGTTGCGATCAATGCGAGCACCGTTGAGCCGGCCACGTAGCCCGGAGCCCACAGAAAGCCCAAAGCGAGTACCAACGGCGTGCCGGCGACAATCGTGAGGAGCGTCGGGGCCAGTATGTAGAAGCGCAGGGCGCGCAGCGGCAAGCCCGGCGAGATGGGGAAGATCTCGGCCTCGGGAAGCAAGCCGTGCATCACCGACGCGAGTTCGCGCATCCGCACGACCGGGACCATCGCGGTCGATCCGCCGCTCGCCTGCTGTTCGTGGCTGATGCCCGCGGTATCGACATATACGACCGCGAGTCCGAATAGCCTGCGCATGAACGACTCGTTGATTCGCACTGCCTGCACGCGCCTGACGGGGATGCCGGTCATGCGCTTCTCTAAAAGCCCGGCCTCAAGTTCGACCCGTTGGCCGACACGGCGGGCTACGAAACCGTAATCGCGAATCACGGCGGCGATGACCGCCGCCCCGGCCACAAGCGCGATGGCCGCGAGTGCCGCGCCGAGAAGCGCGGGTATCGCGAGTTGCGTCGCGGCGCTTGCGGTGTCTTGGAAGATGCTCAAGCCGACGACCTCAACGAGCTGAGCGGATACGCCGAGCATGACGACGAACATGACCGGCACGCGGCTCGAGGTGATGGCAGCCAGCGCGAGCTCGCGTATGCCGACTGCGTGCTCAAAGCTCGAGTCCTCGCGAAGCTCTTCTCGGCCTCCGAAGGCGCCGCGAAAGTCGCTCATCCGACCCACCGGGTCGGCTCCGACAACGGCCGGTCCCAGAGCGGCGGCCTGTTGTTCCGAGGCGGCCGGGGAAGCTTGGGGGTCGACGTTTTGCGATGGTGTGCGCAGCAGCCTGGATCGGAGCACCTCGGCGTCTGCGAGCGTGATTGCGCCTATCTTGGCCTCGGGCTCGGTTGCGCCACCACCAGCGGTCTGCACCACGACCTCGACGAGGCCGAGCATCCGCATGAACAGGTCGGCGCGCACGTTGACTCCGTGAACACGAGCTATGGGGATCACGCGGCGTTTGCGAACCCACAGTCCGCTGACCACCACAAGGTCGCTGCCTAGGATTCCATATCCGAAGCGGCTCCACGCAAGCCAGGAAAGCCCGATCGCAACAAGCCCGGCCAGAAGAGCGAGGGCGGCTATGCCAAGGAGCGGTGCGCTTCGCGTAGCGCCGCTGGCCACCAGCGCAAAGAACAAGCCGACCCCGGTCTGCCACAACGTGGACAAGGAGCGCGAGATGACCGTCGCCGGGTGCGTGCGGACAAGCTCAGACTCCGCCATCATCACTCACCCGCGCGAAAACCGCGATCCGATCGCGAAGCTTGGCAGCCTCTTGTTCGGACAGGGCCGGGATTGCGTGAGAGCCGGCAGCGGTCCAAACGCGCACCTCGGACAGATCGAACGCGCGCATGATCGGCCCTTGGCTCGTGTCCACGTGCTGAACTCTGACCATGGGAATGACGGTTCGCTGGATCACGAACAGCCCGTGCTGCAACCGCACCTCGACCTCGGTGACCTCCCAGCGCCAACGCTCGTAGCGGATGGAGATCATCGGCCCGAGAAGCACGGCGAACACGAGCACGGCAACCAGACTCGGGGCCACCCATATGATCGCAGGGCCTTCGACCAGCGTCATGATGACCGCTAGCGGTACCAACACGAGAGCGGTTGCGATCGCGCCCACCGACGACTGGATGCGCCACGCGCTCTTGGCGCGCGGATCGAGCTTGTTTGCGGGCGTCCCTTCAGTATCCATGTGTATATCGTAGCCGATTGCCGCCGCGCACGGGTTGCCGCACGGCGTACACTACAAAGTGCGTCACACCCCGACCGCACCTGTCTCGAAAGGCCCTCATGGCTGCCGACGATCACTCCACTTCGATTGAGGCCGCTCAGGCCGAGACCCGCGCCGCTATCGAGAATCGTGCGCTCATATACCTGCACCTGTACGAGACACTTGCCGAGGAGCTCGGTCCCGAGCAAGCATCTGAGTTCATGAAACGCGCGATCTACCAGCGCGGCGTCGAGATCGGCCAAGCCTATCGCGAGGCGGCCGAAGAAGGCGACCTGGCGCGGGTCGGCGAGCTGTTCTGCGATGGGTCGCCATGCGCTGGCGAGTTGTTCGAGCCGGCAATCGAGGAGTCGGGCACCAGCAGGATCGTGCTCAGCATGAGAGCCTGCCCGCTTGTGGATGCCTGGCGTGCGCATGGTGTTCCTGATTACGAGATCGATGTGCTGTGCGGAATCGCGGCGGCCGTGGACGAAGGCACCTTTGAAGGTGCCGGACTCGAGTTGGAGTTCCTCGACAGGCTAGGAAGGCCCGGTTCGGAAAGCTGTCTTCTCGATGTGAGATTGCGGTAGCGCATCTCCTTGGGTGCTGGACTGGACGTTCGGCGGGCATAAACTCCTTGTACCTGCGAAAGGAGCCCCCTCATGGAACGCGAGATCATCGCCATCCCGTCAACCACCCCGGCCGGTCTGGAAGCACCGCGCTCGCAGCATTTCGGCCGAGCTGAGTACTTCATCGTCGTGCAGGTGGAGCAGGGAAGGGTCACTCACGTTCGTGCCGTGGCAAATCAGGCTGAGCCGACGGCAGGACATGGGAGCATCGCACGCGCTCTGATCGACGAGGGTCTGACCGACATCATCACCTCGGGTATCGGCGCGGGCATGTACGCGCGGGCCGTGTCCGCGCAGGTGAGGGTCTGGGTCGATCAAGAATCCGGCACGGTCAGCGAGTCGGTCGCCAGTTTCCTGGCAGGTTCCCTCGTGGCTGCAACTGAGGCCGACGTGCACGCTGGGCATCACATCGCGTGATGGCCCGGGCTCGCTGCAGGCTCTCGCACATCCTCGGCTCCAACGCTATGCTGTCCTAGGGGAGTTTCGAGGGGTGGAGGAAATGCATGAGCCGTGATGAGGTCATGGAGCGCCTGCAGTTCACGCGAATTCGATTCGACCGTCGCGTCGCGGCGATCCCGATCGAGAAGATGGACGTTCTTCCACAGGCACGAACGCACACGCCGAAACAGGTCGTGGCACATATCAACGCCTACGAGGCGCTGATCGTGGAGCGCTTGCAGGCTGCGCGCACCGGCAACACCACCGCGCTGTTTCGCGATCAGGTGGGCTGGCAGGAGTTCAACGAACAGGTGTGGGCGGACTCCGTGGATACGCCGGTGCACGAGGTTCTTGAGCAGTCGCCACGGGTGTTCAAGGAGCTTGTCCACGAGCTCATGATGCTGACCGATAGCGATATGCTAGATGACACAGGGATCATGGCGCAGATCGATCCGGCATGGCTGCAGGGTAGAACATTGGCGCAGGTCATCGGAGTCGACGCATTCGAGCACTATCCGATGCACTACGACGAGCTGGATCTCGCCGCCGCGCAGTAGGCAGGTACCGTCGGCTCGCGCACTACCCGAGCCAGTGGATCTGTCCGCTTGCCAGCTTGTAGGCACCGCCACACACCATGACCTGATCGTGCGGAACATCCATTCCCGCGATCAGTTCGTTCAGCTCCACCACCGTATCCAACACATGATTGTCCACCGCAGCAGCCAGTAGCGCGTCGTCTGCATCTGCGGGGGCAAGCGTCGGGTCCACGCGGCTCACATCGATCTTGTTCACGATGGGCGCGAGCCACTCCGGCGCATCGCCGGCGAGCGCCGCGCTGACAGCTCCGCAGTCCTCGTGGCCGAGCACCACCACGAGCCTCGCGCCGAGCTTCTCGAGTGCGAATCGTATCGAGGCGACGCTGGCTTGGGCGAGCACATGTCCGGCGGTTCTCACGACGAACAGCTCGCCGGGTCCGGCGTCGAAGACGGCTTCCACCGGCACACGTGAATCAGAGCATCCGACCACGATTGCGACGGGTCGTTGACCTGCCAGGCAGGCGGATCGTTCCTCGGCGGAGAAACGGGCTTCGGGGCGACCGGCAGCGAAGCGCGCGTTGCCTTCGCGCAGGCGGTCGAGCGTGAGCGATGCTTCGTGTCCCACACGAGCTCCTGACTTACGCGGATTCGTTGAGACATCATACCCGAGGCGGCGGCCTACGCACCCCTGCCGGAGCGAGTCTCAAACTCGAGATGATGGCGCCGCCACTGGGCGGGCGCCCGCACGGCTCATGGGTTTTCGGCTAGGATGGAGGGTGTGGCGCGCCGGGGGACGCTTGCGCGCATCGGCGAATGTGGAGGGAGCAATCATGCAAGGTTCTGGCTCAAGGCGCAGAAGTGCGCTCAGTTTCCTGTTGGTGATGGCGATGTGTCTGGCGATGGTGCCCATAGCACCAGCCGGAGCGATATCCCCGCCCGCACCTCCCACAATGTTCGTGGACCCCGTCGCGGGCGATGACGCCAATGGCGGTCTGTCCGCTACCGACGCATTCGAGACGCTTGGCGCCGCGGTCGACGCAGCCATGAGCGGCGGCGAGATCGTGATGCTTCCCGGGATGTATGACCAAGAACAGTTCCCGGTCATCGTGGACAAGGACCTGGCCTTCATGGGGCAGGATGGTGCCGATGAGACGATCGTCACATCGGCCGATCTCGCAGGCCTGTTCTGGGTCACGGAATCGAGCGCGAGTTTCGAAGGCATCACCTTCACGGACAGCTACAACCAGATGGCACCGGGTGGCGCGATGACCATCGAGTTCTCCGACGTGACTCTGACATCGTGCGTCTTCACCAGGAACTCGACGCCCATCGGTGGAGCCGTGTTCTCCGTCGGCTCATCCTTGGGGATCTCCGAGTGCGTGTTCGACCAGAACGGTGACGAGACAGGCGGCTTCGGCATCGGCGCCGCAGACATCCTCGATCGCGAATGCTACGTGGGCGGCGCGGTGTACGCCGCCGGCGGCTCCCTCGACATCTCCGATTCGACCTTCACTGCGAATGGCGCGTATGAGGCCGCTCCCGCAGTCTATGCAGAAGGCGTCGAGGCCACCGTCTACGACACCACTTTCGACGGAAACCAGGTGACTCTCTGGCTCGAGAGGCCCGACAGAGCGCCGCAGGACAGCAGCACACCTTTTGATGTCGAAGGCGTGAGCGCGCAAGGCCCCGGCATGCAACAGGATTCCGGAGCGCTGTCGCTCTACGACTCTGCCGCCAATGTTTCAGGCTGCACGTTCAGCAACAACCTCGCGTTCAACGGTGCGGGTATAGCCGCTGACAACTCGTCGGTCCAGATCGACACCTCCCAGTTTGTGGACAACATTACCTTCACTGGTGCGGTCGCCTTCGGGGGCGACATGGGGCTTAATTCGCCTCCGGCGTCGCAGTACGAGAACTACGAGATCGCCCCGTCCGCTGCTTCGTCGAGCGTTGAGGCGCTCATGAGCGTGCCGAACATGATCGACCGCTGCCTGTTCACCGGTACTATCGGTGGCGGGATGGTCCTCGGCTACACAGGTGAGACGGGAGTGGTGAAGAACTCCCTGTTCGTGAAGAACGGCGTGGCCGGTGACGGCCCCGATCTTGCGAGCATCATCGGGGTGGCACCGAGCTTCTTGATCACACCGAGACTCACCGAGCCGGGGGTGTCCGACCTCGCTGTGCTCAACTGCACGATCGCCGACAACAGCGCCGCGATCGGCATCGATGCGCTTGATAGTCCGATGGATGTTCTGAACACCATCGTGTGGAACGGTATGGGCCTGGACTCGGTCGCCACGTCCGGCATGATCATGGGCTGCGATCTGGAGACCGGGCTGGTATTCGCCGACACGGCTCCGGCTACGCCTGCGTTCGTATCCGATTACTTCTCCGAGGAGCCCGAGTTCGTTGACCCCGAGATGGGCGATTACCGGCTCATGTCTTTCTCTCCGTGCATCGACACGGGCACCGACGTCGTGTCGGACCGGGTGACCGAGGACTATGTCGGCGCCATGCGCCCGATCGACGGCGACGATGACGCAGTGGCCCAGTTCGATGTGGGCGCGTTCGAGTATGACCCTTGGAACTACGCGCGCTTTGGTGGCGCGGACCGCTACGACACGTCGGTGCAAGTCTCGCAGCGCCATTTCCCCGATGGTGCCGATACCGTGGTTCTGGCCACCGGCCTCAAGTTCGCCGACGGTCTTGCCGCTGCCGGCCTCGCGGGCTCGCTGGATGCTCCGATCCTGCTGACCGATCCTGAGATGCTGCCCGATGTGGTTGCCGAGGAGATCGTTCGACTTGGCGCTAGCCGAGTCGTCATCGTAGGCGGACCCGAAGCCGTGAGCGAAGACGTGGCCGACGAGGTCGCGACCCTAGGTGAGCTCATGGTCGATCGCATTGGCGGCCTCGATCGCTACGATACCGCAGGCATGATCGCCGAGGAGATCATCGCCATCGCTGAAGATGGTGACGGCTTCGGAGGCACCTTCTTCATCGCCCGTGGTGACTTGTTCGCCGACGCGCTCACGGCCTCGCCCGTGGCGTACTCCAACCAGATCCCGATCCTTCTCGTGGCTCCCGACGAGCTGCCTGAGGCCACCGTCGACGTGATTCAGGCTGCTGGAGCCGATCGCGCCATCATCGTGGGCGGCGCCGCTGCGGTGCAGCCCACGGTCGCGACCCAAGTCGCCTCTCTCGTGAGCGCGAGCGATCGCATCGACGGCACCGACCGCTACGACACCTCCGCCAACTTCAGCCAGTGGGCCGTGGACAACGCGCTCGCCGACTGGGCTTCGGTGGGAGTTGCGACCGGTGAGAAGTTCCCGGATGCTCTTGCCGGTGGCGCTGGGATCGGTACTCGCGGTGGCGTGGTTCTCCTCACGCCGGCGACGACGATGCATAGCTCGATTGCCGAGAAGCTCGGCGATGTGGGCAGTATGGTCATGTCCCTTGAGGTCGTCGGCGGTGAAGGCGCGGTTTCGGCCGATGTCTGCGACGCGCTCATGGCGCTCGTGAACACACCGTAGGCTGAGTCAAATTGATGTGAACGGGGCCACTTCCGAAAGGGGGTGGCCTCGTTGTTTTCCCACTCGGCACGAGCTTGGCTATGATGTGCCCTGACCGTATCTTCTGCATGGCCGAGGAGAACCCTAAATGCCTGAGTGTTCCTTCCATCCGGGGGTCGAGACCGAGGTCTCATGCATGGAGTGCGGGCGCTACATCTGCCCGAAAGACATGAAGCTCACTCCCGTCGGGTACAAGTGCCCGGTGTGTGCGAAGCCGGCGCGCGGCCAGTACATCTACATCAAGCCCATGCAGGCACTCTATGGTGCGCTTGCGGGACTTGCCGTCGCATTCGCCGGCGCG
>JAHIQC010000015.1 GCA_018902765.1 Actinomycetota bacterium
CGACCGTGCTCGGGAGCGCATCGAGAAGTATTCCGGCGGCATGAAGCGCCGCATCAACATCGCGGCGGGCATTCTCCACAAGCCCCGCGTACTGCTCATGGATGAGCCGACGGTGGGTATCGATCCTCAGAGCCGCAATCACATTCTCGAGCAGGTCAAGAAGCTCAATGAGGCCGGCATGACGGTGCTCTATACAAGTCACTACATGGAGGAAGTCGAGTTCCTGTGCGATCGCGTGGCGATCGTCGATCACGGCCGGGTTATCGCGATGGGCACCATCGACGAGCTGCGCCGCTTGGTGGGCGACGCGGACATCGTGCGCATCGGGGTGGACGAGACGCTCGGCGACGCGGCGCTTGACGCGGTGCGCGCAGTGCCGGGCGTGAACAAGGCCGAGCGCACGGACTCTGCGCTCGAGGTGCTGGCGGCTGACGGAGCCGCCGCGCTCGCCGGAATCGTGAGCGCACTGACCGATGCGGGCGAGAAGATACATTCTGCAGAGGTCATTGAGCCGAACCTTGAGAGCGTCTTTCTGCACCTGACCGGCACGTCGCTTCGGGATTAGTGGGCGATGATGCCGAGACTTCTGACCATATCCCTGAAAGACGTGAAGATCTGGCTTCGCGACCCGGCCGCGCTTGGAGTGCTGCTGGGTATGCCCGTCGTGCTCATTCTCATCTTAGGCTCGGCGTTCGGCGGGCTCACCGGCGAAGGCAGCTACGTGGGCAAGGTCGCCATCGTGAACCTCGATACGGCGCAGGTGGCCGAGGGGCGAAACGACGTGGCTGGAGAGATCGTCGTGATGCTGTCCGAGAACAAGGATATCTCCTCGTTGTTCGGCATCGACGTGCGCGATGACGCCAAGGCGGTGCGCGCCGAGGTCGAGCGCGGCGATCTTATCGCTGCGCTGGTCGTACCCGAGGGTTTCAACGCTGCGGTGAACGATGCGAAGCCTGTCGAGCTCGAAGTACTGAAGGATCCGGGCTCGGAACTCTCGGCGAACATCTGGGAGAGCATCGTGCGCTCCATCTCCATCGAGCTTTCCCGGGTCTCAGTCATCGCACAGACGGCAGGGACGGTCGCCGCGCAGCAAGGGGCTTCTCCCGAGGCTGTCGGAGCGATGGTGGGGGCGGCTATCCAGCAGGCCACGGCGCCAGGCGAGGTATCGCCGGTGACGGTCCAAGTGGCCAAGGCCGAGAAGCAGACCGATGACTTCAGCCCGCTCGACTATTTCTCAGTCTCGATGACATCGATGTTCCTGCTGTTCGGGGCGATGTTCGGCTCGTTCGCGTTTATCACCGAACGTCGCGAGCAGACCATGTCCCGACTACTTTCCACGCCTACCGCGCGTTCGAGCTTCGTTGGAGGCAAGATGCTCGGGATCATGCTTCTCGGACTGCTCCAGTTCGGCGTGCTGTATGCCTACACGAGCATGATGATGAAGGTGAACTGGGGCGCGAGCGTTGCCGGTACCTGGATGGTCGCCGCCGCCGAGCTCGCCGCAGCCACGGGACTCGCCGTGCTCATCGCATCGATCGCCAAGAGCGAACGCGGTGCCGGGGGTATCGGACCTCTTGTGATCCAGCTCATGGCGCTCACGGGCGGCGCATTCTTCCAGCTGTCGATCTTGCCGCAGTGGCTCCAGCCCATCAGACACATCTCCGTGATCGGCTGGGCATTGCAGGGTTTCCAGAAGGTGCAACTCGAGGGAGCGGGGCCATCGGACCTGCTGGTCGAGGTCGGTGCGCTCATGGCGTTCGCCATCGTCTTCTTTGGCATTGGCGTTTGGCGATTGAGGGATGACCGATGAGACGCATGTTGGCCATGTTGCGGGTATCCGGGATCCAGATCCTGCGTGATCGCAGCGAACTGATAAGCATCGTCGTACTACCACTCGTGCTCACGTATGTGTTCGGCGTGGCGTTCGGAGCACAAGGTGCGGATCGACCGATCGCCGTGCTGTGGCTCGAGGGTGATACGAGTGCCTACGCGTCGCAGATTCGAGAGCTTGTGGATACCGAGGCTGCGGTCGAGGTTGTCGAGGTCACACGAGCCGAGGCCGACAAGAAGTTCGCTGACGGCGACGCGACCATCGCGGTTCGTGTCCCCAAGGGCTTCGGCGCGGCGATTGAGGCAGGCGATGCGGCGACAGTCGATGTCGAGCAGGCCCCGGGATCGACGGGTGGCACCGTGGCGCTTGAGGTCGTGCAAGGTGCCGTAGCGCGAGTGAGTGCTGACGTGCAGGCTGCGCGGATGACCGCGCAGGTGTGGCCCAAGCAGCTACCTTCGGGTCCGAGTGACTACATACTGTCCACGCCGGCGAACCGGCATCCGATCGGGCGGCCCGGCCTGCCGCCGGTGCGACAGTTGGGCGATCTGCCGCCGTTTGATGATCTCTACAACACGGCCGATTCCTTCTGGGAACCGGATCCGCCGATAGGCGTGAATGGCAAGGCGGTCGCGGCCTCAGACGTGCGCGGCGACAACGTGTTGGCCGCGAGCAACACTCAGTACTCGGTCGGCTTCACGATCATGTTCGTGCTGTTCATGGCGTTTGGGTCGGCCGGTGGCATCCTTGAGGAGCGCGAACAGGGGACGCTTCGACGGCTGCTTGTCACCCCGTCGACTCGCGCCCATATTGTGGGCGGCAAGTTGCTTGGGGTCATCGGGACTTCGTCCTTTGAGGCGATGATCCTTGTGGGCTTGGGCGCGCTTGCCTTCGGCGTGCCGTGGGGGCGCGATCCGCTTGCGCTGCTGCTGGTGCTTGGCTCATACATCCTGGCGAGCGCGGGACTCGCGGTGTTCGTGACCTCGATCGTGCGGACTCGTTCGCAGCTGTCCGCGATCGGCCCGGTTGCGTCCACGGGTTTGGCCATGATCGGCGGCTGCTACTGGCCCATCGAAATCACGCCGACGTTCATGCAAAACCTCGCGAAGTTCACTCCGACCGGGTGGGCGATGTCGGGGCTTCTCGATGTCGTCGCGCGCGGCCAGGGGCTGGAGGCCGCGTGGCTACCGGCTGGTGTTCTTCTCGGCATGGCCGTGGTCGCTTTCGGCGCCGGACTGTTCTTCCTCAAGATCGAGTAGTGCCGAGTACTGACAAGGGGCCATAGCAACCTCTCGGTAACACGACGCGAATCGGATGGTAGCGCCAGACAGGATTCGCTATCCTCGGTATATGACTTCTTCTTCCAACAGCCCTGAAGCGCGTCCTTGGCGTTCCGACCCGCGCGTGTGGGTCTCGATCGTCGTGGCGCTGCTCCTGTGGGCGGCGGCGTTCGCAGGCATTCGCGCTGGATTGCGTTCCTATGGCCCAGGCCAGGTCGCGCTCCTGCGCTTCGCCACGGCCTCGGCGGTACTCGCTCTGTATGCAATCGTGACCCGTATGCGCTTGCCCGATCGCAAAGACCTGCCTGTCATCATGCTCGCGGGCGTTCTCGGCATCACCGTCTACCACGTCGCGCTGAACTTCGGCGAGCAGACGGTGACCGCCGGAGCCGCTGCGCTGCTCATCTCGACCAGCCCGATCTTCACTGCGATCTTCTCCGCGGCTTTTCTCAAGGAGAAAGTCACCCTGTGGGGCTGGGGAGGAATCGCGATCTCCTTTGCCGGTGTGGCGCTCATAACCCTGGGAGAAGGCAACGGTATGGAGCTCGAGTTCGGCGCGATCATCATCCTGATCGCGGCGCTCGCCGCATCCGCGTACATGATCGTTGGTAAGCGCCCACTGAGGCGTTACTCCGCCCTCCAGTTCACGACCTACATGATCTGGGCCGGCACGGTCCCACTTCTGGTGTTCGCCCCGGGTCTCATCACGCAGATGCAGGTGGCTGAGCCCGCGTCGACCTGGGCCGTGTTGTTCCTCGGCGTGTTCCCTGGCGCTCTCAGCTACGTCCTGTGGTCCTATGCACTGTCGCGGATGCCCGCAAGTGTGCTCGCGACGTTCCTGTACGCGCAGCCTGCCAACGCGACTCTCGTGGCGTGGGCGTGGTTGGGCGAGCTGCCCTCGAGCCTGGCCATCATCGGCGGCGTCATCTCGCTGGCCGGAGTGGTCGTCGTGAACTCGCGAGGCGTCAAGGAGACGGGCACGTCCGCGCCCCTGATCGAGCCTGCGCTAGCCGACGAATCGGGCGCAGCGCGACTCTAAGCGCAACACCTATTGCAGCTCAGCCGGTGATGTTGAATCCGATCTCGCCTTTCGGCTCCTCGTCAATGACCTCGATGTGCTCGACGCTCGCTCGATCAGGCCCGTGGCCAGCCCACTCGACCGCCATGTCGACGAGGTCATGGGCACCCTCGAACACGGCCTCCACGCTTCCATCCGGTCGGTTGCGGATCCAGCCGCAGATTCCGAGCGAGGTCGCTTCACGCGCCGCGCTCTGGCGAAACCACACTCCCTGGACTTTTCCACTCACAATGACGCGTTTGCGAACCACTGGAACCATGCGACGGTTCTCCTCGGCGGTGAAGGTTGTTTTCCGATGGGTATACTGCCCATACCCGAGACAGGAGTCACTTATGCCGATAGTGAGAATCGATATCCAGGCGGGCAAATCCACGGCCTACAAGCGGGCCATCCTTCATGGCGTCAGAACCGCAGTCACCAAGGCGCTGGGAGTCGGCGACGACCGCGTGACCCAGCGACTCATCGAGACCCCCGCCGAGGACATCGATTCGAGCGGTGTGCGCAGCGACCGACTCACGATCGTTGAGATCTCGATGCTGCCGGGCCGTGATGCAGACATGAAGCGAGGGCTCTACCGCGAGGTGGTGCGAGGACTGGGATTCGAGCCGGGTATCGCCGAACACGACATCATCGTGATCGTGAACGACCCTGCCGAGGAGAGCTTCTGCGTCGGGGGAGTCACGGCCGGAAAGAAGGTCGTGGATCCCGAGGAGTAGGCTTCGCTTCTGCCTACTGGGCAAACGCGCCGGCGATGGAGTCCATGACCGCTGGGGTCACAGCCGCGATTCCGCCGAATACTCGCACGTCGTTGGCGGTCGGCGCGCAGCGGGTGAGAGCTTGCGTTGACGCGCTTCCCAGCGTTGCAGGCTCGGTCAGGATGAGCGCGCCGTGCAAAGCGCCCATCGCTGCGCCGCCGCCCAAAGCATCCGGGAAGTTCGCGCCGCTTGCCACGCCAACTGCTTCCGGCGTCGTCCATGCCGCGTTGATTGCGTACTCGAGCAGGGCGCCTGCCGTCGCGTAGCGGGAGTCTCCGCTGATGCGCTCGACCGTGATGCCAGCCGCTTCGAGCTCACGAACGACTGCGGGACCGACGGCACTCGTGCCACCGACGACTGTCACTGAACGCAGCCCTGTGGCTTGTATGGCCTGAAGGGTGGCTGCAGACAGCGCGTCGGGCCGGATCAGCAGTACCGGGATGCGCTGCGAGTACGCATAGGGGGCTGCAGACAGCGCGTCGGCGAACGAATCCCCGCGGACCACGAACGCACGTTCGGGAACGATGCCAGTCACCTCTGCAAGCTGGCCAGCGATCATCGCGGCTGTCTCATAGCGGTCGCTCCCGGCGATGCGGGAGACCGTGTACCCAAGACCGGCGAGAGTGCTCACGACGTTGTCGGAGACCGCACTGGCTCCGCCGACGACCGTCACATCGCGCGCGCCGAGGCGGTTCAGCTCTCCGATGACTGCGGGAGGCAGGTCGGCCGAGGGGGTCAGCAGTACCGGCGCGTCAAGCGCTCCGGCAAGTCCGTTGGCTGCAAGGGCGTCTGCGAAGGTCGCTCCGGTCGCGAGTACGACGTGCTCTGTAGTGTCGGCCGCAAATGTCGCACGCGAAATGGCGGCGGCCGTCTCGTAGCGGTCCTTGCCCGAGATGCGGGCCAGAATGCTGCTTTCGGGGGCGGGCTGCAGAATCTCGGTGCGGGCGATCTCGACGTTGCCGACGTTGTCGACAGACCAGAACGTCACCGCGTGGGTCTGAGCCGGATCAAGCTCGAAGCTCGTGCCCGAGAGTGTTTGCCCGCCGTCAATCTGATACAGGGTCGAGCTCACTCCGGACAGGGGGTCTGTCGCGGCTAGTCCGACCTGCGTCATGCCTGCGCCGGTCGAAGAGGTGGCAAGCGAAGTGACCGGTGCGGTGCGATCGATCCGCACGGTGGCCAGGGTCTCGCGCTCGGTCAGGCCCTCAAGATCGGTCGACCAGTGGGCGACCCGTACGCGACCCTCAACAGCGACCTCGAATGGGCCATCATACAGGACACGGGCACCGTCACCGACGCGGTAGTACGTCGCCGCGACGCCGGGCGTAGCGTCGGTGGCTGACAATGCGACGGTGGCGGTGCCGCTGGTCCATGCGCTCGGTGTCACTCGGGCAGAGGTGACCGGCGCCGTGTTTCCGATTGCGCCGTACAGGCGCGTGATTCCTGCAAGATCTGCCGAGGAGGCGCTGCGGCGGATCTGACCGATCGACAGCGTGCCGGACATGATCTTGTCTGAGTCCGCAGCGCCGTACAGGTCACGAAGTGAGAGCCAGTGGCCCAGCTCGTGGGCGATGACGGTGGGAATGTCGATGTCCGCGCCTTGGGTTGCGTCGCCCCAGGCGTAGAAGTCGTTCAGGGTTACATCGGCTTCGATCATCGTGCCGTTCATGAACATGAGAGAGGCCTGTCCCAAGACGCCTTCCGGCAGCTGGGCCCAGGAGATCTCGTTCATCGAGTTTCCTACTGCGGGTATCGCGGTCGCTCCAGCGAACACCAGGTTGAAGTTCGAGGCACCGGCCCATGTGTTCGCGCCGGCCAAGACGAGTTCATTTTCGAGATTGGTGTCGGCGCAGTTCGGCGTGATGTAGAAGGTACTCATGCTCTCCGGCCACCGCGCAGGCCCCAGGCCGTAAGTCACTTCGAAGTTGACCGGCGCCAAGCGGATCTGAGCGGCCGTGACAACGGTCAAGGGGCCGCTTCCGGCGCTGGCTCCTGCGTAACCGGCGACCGTACCTACCGGGACACGAACGACGATCTGTGTGTCGGTCCACGACACCATGTCCGCCGGCGAAGCGACGATCGCGGGCTGTCCGGCTCGGTAGAAGAACTCGACGCTTCCGGTGGCATCTCCGAAGCCGGCGCCACGAATGGTGATGGGCTCGGGCGTTCCTGCGGGAGCTGCGGCCGGCTCGATGACGTCGATCCGCGGGTCCTGCGCATCGAAGGTTGCCGCGCTGCCGAGTGTGGGCTGATCCTTGGGCGTTGCGACCGATGCAATCAGGCCGAAGGCCTCGGGAAATGCCTTGCGTACTGAAGGTGATGCGGTCGGTGCGAGCACCCGGCCAGTCAGCCGCTCCAGGGTCTCGCCGCTCTCTACGATGCGCCCCGAGTCGACCGAAAGTCGGGCATCTCGGCCGAGCAGGTTGCCATGGTCATCCATGAACAACACGACGTCTTCGCCGATCGAGAACGTAGGCGTTTCGGTGAGTTTCACTGTGATGGCGCCCGCGGTACCTCCGGCCATGTTGAGCTCGAATTCCGCGGGGCTTTCGCCTAGGATTGCGCGGCCATTCGTGAAACCTACGCGGGTGCGGATCGAGCCCGACGCGTCACTGTAGGAATCAACCGATGCCACGTGGGCTACGACAACGCGCTGGGCCGCCGGAAGGCCAGCGCCACTTTCGAGGAGCATGGCATGGGCAGGAGACGCGAGAGCGGGCAGCCAGAACGCGAGGCCGAGAGCGCAGATCGCGAACAGGCGAGACATCTGCCTCATGGAGATGATACGCGCGACGGAGTAAGCGTGCGCCGTACCCACCGTCATGGAGTAGTGACCGCTCATCGCCCTTTGCCCTCCGTTCGCCCTACTTACTCTATCGGGCAAGAACGATGAGCGGTGAACCAGCGGGTGATGAACGGTACTCGGTCGCCGCACGGTGGCGAGAAGGGACCGCCCGAGGTGTTGCGGACGCGTCCCGCCCAGCGCAATCCAGCTTCGGCTGAACCGGTGGGAGCGGTATCATGGGGTTCCGCTATCGGGCGGCACTGTCGAGTGGAGTGGTGGGCATGGAAGTGGCAGGCAATCTCAAAGGTCGGAGAGACTACACCTTAGGCGAGGAGATCGCCAACAGCATCACTCATGGGATTGGTGTAGGCCTCAGCGTAGCCGCGCTCACCATGCTGGTCATCTACGGCTTGAGAAGCGGGGACGCATGGCGTCTAGCTACGGCAATCGTGTTCGGGATAGCTCTCGTCATGGAGTACACGGCCTCGACGCTGTACCACAGCTTTCCCCAGCCGAAGGTCAAGCACGTGTTCAAGATCTTGGACCATGCAGGCATCTACATGCTCATCGCAGGCTCCTACACGCCCTTCACTCTTGTGACTATTCGCGAGAGTGGGGGCTGGTGGTGGTTTGTGATCGTATGGGGGCTCGCGGTGGCGGGGATTGCTACCGAGGCTTTCTGGACTTACCGTCCGCGTTGGCTCTCGGCGGCTGTGTATCTCGCGATGGGATGGCTCGTGGTTCTCGCGATTCGTCCCATTGTCGCGAATCTGGACCCGGCCGGAGTGTCGCTACTCGTTGCGGGCGGCCTCGCATACACCCTGGGGACCGTCTTCTACGTGCTCAAGCGAATCCCGTACTTCCATGCAATCTGGCATCTCTTCGTGCTTGGCGGCAGTATCTGTCACTTCCTGGCCGTCATCTTGTTCGTGATGTGATCGCGCATTATTTGCCGCGCATCGCCCCGTTCGACCC
>JAHIQC010000194.1 GCA_018902765.1 Actinomycetota bacterium
ACGAGCAGCGCCAGGCCCTGCATGCCCTTGCGCATGTCGGTGTGTCCGGCCGCGATCCACACGCGCACCCCCGAGGCGATCGGGATCATCGCAGGGCCTGAAGCGTCGCCGCCACCAGGCGGGGCGAAGCGTTGGCGTTGATGCTCACCCGCGCGCCGCTGGCCAGTTCAACGATGACCGCCAACTCCGGCCCCACCGGTGCGGGCGACGGCTCATCAATGACGACCGCCGGCGAGAACGCCGGCCCACCCGTCGCCTCCGCCAAGGCCTCCCGCTTCCATTTGTAGATCAGACTGGTCGAGACATCGTGCTGACGCGAGACGTCCGCAACCACGGCGCCCGGAGCAAACGCCGCCAACAAGATCTGCTGGCGTTCGTGATGAGCCCAGCGGCGACGGCGCTCGGGACCCGTCATCAACGTCATTCGGCTCATGCTGTGCAGCTATGCGCGCTCATAAGGTCTACTTACGAGCGCAGCATCCACAACCGCCCCGCGCCCTACAAGGCGGCCTTCACCGGAGGGGTACGGGAATTCGGCTTTTTGCGGCTTGAGGTTCTCGCGCGGTTGACGCTCGCGGATTTGTTCGTTGTGGAGCGCGCGGAGGAGGCGTCCGCCATATTGCCGAACCGCAGCGACCCCATCTTTCTCACGTCTCACGGTCCGTATCTCAGGGCACGACAATCGCTGACGGAGGCTCGCATTGCAGCACGATCCGGAAGGTTCCACCTCGCTAACCGACTTGCGAACGTTGCTTTGGACCACGCACGACGCTTCGAACTGGGTAGACTCGAGATTTCCGCGCTGCTCTGCACCGCCCTTTGCCTACGCAGGGACAGAAAGGCCGACCATCGCCGAGCAGCGTGCGGCAGATGCGGTCGATATCGCCTCCCGCTCCGGGTGTTATCGCACGTTGCTTGATGAGCGGGAGTTTCTAGAGGCATTCGGGTCGATCTCGGCGCCGCTGTTGAACCTAGTTCCGTCCGAGTCGGAATTGGGGCACCGGGAGCTCGGGCCGGGCGACCGTAACGTTCGTTCGCCAAGCGGCGAGATTTCTATTGTTCTTACAAGGAAGGAACTAGCGATGATTCAAAGAATCAAAGAAGGATTCTCAAATCGTGATATAGCTGAGAAGCATCGTATAAGTGAGGACACTGTTAAATGGCATATTCGCAATATATTTTCGAAGCTACAAGTCAAGAACAGGGTTCAAGCGCTTCTAAAAGCTGAACAGATCGGCATCCTGCGGTGAATATAATATTATCGCAGTATGATCATTCCGACCAATGCGCTTTTCTGGATGCAATGCCCCGCCGAATTTCCTCATGCCATGAACGGTCCGAAAATCACGCACGCGAACACGCATCGCACCGATAGTGACTGGACGGAACCACAGGCGGAGACATTGTCGTAGGGCCGCCTACGGGGCCCGCGCACTGAGGAATAGCGCTCGCGACCATCCAATCGCATCACGCCAGATGTCATGTTACACCCTTGAGGTGCCCCGTCTCTCGCACGGCGGAACATACCATCGTCCAGCAGCAGAGGAGCGGGGCCGTTCGCCAGAAGAGCGGCCGCGTTGCAAACTTGGTGTCCCGAACCCGCATCGAATACCATTCGAGGATCGCCTCCGGACGAGGCGAGCGCCGCATATTCAACAATGATCGCACGAATGCGGTCACTTGGGTCAAAGACGCTGCGGAGTGATCCCGATCGGGCCGGGGCATGAAGCAACTAATTGATAAGATCTTTGGCCTCCCTGGCCATTTTCCCCACCGCATCCAGTGCTTTGACAGCAGTCTCTCTGGCCGCCGCCGCCGCTTTCCGAGCCGCATCTCTCGCGGCTTCAACAGCGTGCGTTGCGGCGTCCTTGCCAACCTCGGCCGCCTTTTGGACTGCTTCCTCGGCCTTCTGGGCTGCCTCCCCGGCAGCTTCAGAAGCTTTGTTGGCGGCTTCCGAGGTCGCCAACGCAGACGCAACCACGGCTGCGCGGAAGGTTTCGGCGGTCGCGTCCATAAGCGTCGTTTCCGCCTCGGCAAGTCGATCCTGGGCCGCCTTCAGGTTTGCCTGAAGGCGCGTGCGCAAGTCCGTGACCTTCTCTTCCGCTTGATCGGCGGTGGCATGCAAAAGCGCCTCGGCATCGGCGACGATAAGCTTCACATCAGCCATCAGTTTATCTTGGATCGTAGTGGGGCGGTTGGATTCGGACATGGGAAACCTCTCGATCAGCGATTTGAGGAAAAGTATAGATTTCTACGGGGCCTCTTCACCCGGCCTTGGCCGATTCCTCTTTGGCAGCTTCCTCGGCCTTTCGAGCCGCCTCCCTAGCGGCTAGGGCTGCCTTATCGGCGGCTTCGACGGCCTTTCGGGCGGCCTCCCTTGCCGCAGCCACAGTCTGGGCCGAGGCGTCCAGCCGGGCCTCAGCCGCTGTCTTGGCCGCGTCCGCCGTCCGGGCGGAAGCTTCTTCAGCCGCCTTCGCCGCAGTCCCTGCCGCCTCGGATGCGGCTTGCGCGGCGACTCGTGACTCCGCGCCCGCCTGGCGGTGGGCTTCTTTCGACTGACGGGCGGCAAGCGCGGCGGCGGTCTGCGCGTCCTGGGCCGCCTGCACCGCCGCAGCCCATGCTTCCGAGGAAGCTACGCTGACCGCCTTGCGCGTCCTTTCAGCATTGCGAGTCGCTGTCTCGACAGCCGCCTGCGTCGCCGTTCGCGCCTTCTCGG
>JAHIQC010000195.1 GCA_018902765.1 Actinomycetota bacterium
CGGTGCGAAGCAGCCCCACAAGGCCGGACCGCGCGGTACGGGGACAGGCGAAACAATCTCCGGCCAACCCCAGACCTGAATGCGACCGTTGGCTGTGTCGCTGATGAAGATGCGATTGGAGTCGTCAATAGACACATCGTTCGGGTAGCTGAACTGTCCTTCCAGCACGCCTTGCTCACCAAAATTGAGAATCTTCTCCCCGCCGTCGGTCCAAATCGTCCCGTCATGCGCCAACGTGTCCACAATCACCATACGAGCAGTGGATGACGGCTCATCACTCGAAAATGGCTTGAGGAAATCCAGCCCGCGTGGAAGGCCCTGGGTCACTATGGTTCGTTGGTATATGCCATCTAGGCTATAGACCTGAACTCGACGATTATTGCTGTCCACGATATAGACGCTATCTCCGCGGACCTTGACGCTATTGGGGAACTGAAACACGTCAATCCCCTCCGCGTCGTCGTCGGTGACGAATCCCGTGGTACCCACGGCTTTGACGAACCGACCCTTCGGATCGAAGATTATCAGCCTATGTCCCCCGAGCAGTTCCACTACGTAGAGCTTCCCGTCGGGGGCGAAATCCAGTGCCACAGGTGCCCACTCGACCCCACCTGTGTCAAAATTCGGCTTGACATTTTCCGGTAGATTCGGCGCGAAGTCACCGAGGTACTTGCCGTCACGAGTGAACTTGTGGATGGTCCGAAGGCGCCTATCGGTAACGTAGAGGACGCCATCGAGGGGATTCTTGGCGATGTACAAGGGAATCGCCGTCTCAGACGCCCCAAAGGAACGCAACGGCGTTCCATCCGGCTTGAAGACAGCGATATCTCGCCGCTCCCCATCCGCCACGAACACCTCGCCGCCATCTGCCAGCACCCCGATGGGACGTTGCATTCTGTTCTTGTCTGCTCCGCTGAACGAATACAGGTACTCGGGGGTACTTACCACACCGGATACGGGTGCGCTCAAATCGAAAGTAAGCTTCTTGGTCGTCCTGTAGTATGCAAAGTACGCCAGCAGCACTGCCAGTAACAGCGCGAGCACGACCACGACCACGGTCATGCGTTTCTGTCTTCTCGTCACTTAAGTCCTCCGGGTGTCTGTCCGCGCAGAGGCTGCAGCTGCACAATCATTTATTCTCGCCCTTAAGCGTGGATATCTTCTCGGCAATAGCCTTGTCCTTGGGGAACGACTTCGCCGCCAGCTCATACACTTCGAGCGCCTCGCTCGTTTTGCCTTGATCAATCAGCAACTGCCCTCTCAGCTTGATCGCCGAAATGCTTCCGGGATCCAAGTAGCTGGCGATGGTTGCAGCCTCAAGTGCAGCGGCGCCGTCTCCATTCGCAAGCGCCTTTCTCGCCTTAGCTTCCCACTCGGCCGATGTGCCAATTGCATCCAAAGCCTCAATGAGTGGTTCGGCGTCGGGCTCAAGTTGAGCGGCTCGACCATAGTGATACGCAGCCCTCACGCGGTCGTCCAACTCCATGTAGAGCTGGCCCATCAAGTAGTGACCAGCCGCGTAGTTGGGGTCGAATTGAAGCGCGATGTCCAGCTGTTGGATAGCAGTCTCCGGCTGACCCATGCCCTGAAGAGCAAGGGCCAGGTGATAATAGGTGTCTGATGCATCCTTGCGAATCCGAAGCGCGCCCTTGAAGTACCCGGCGGCCTCCTCATATTGACCATCCCGCAGCTCAAGTATGCCTAGGTTGTAGAGCGCAAGCTCCCTTCGGTCACTTATGTCTTGATACTCTCCCCCTTCGGTCAACTCGATGACCTTCAGGAAGTAATTGCGCGCTTCGGAAGGATGCTCTGTGCCAAGGGCCACGATCCCGAGGTCCAAGTACGCCCCTGTATGCGTTGGGTCTATCTGCAACGCAGCGTTGAACTGCTCCACCGAGTCTTGGCTCTTGCCAGCAGAGGCCAGAGCCTCTCCGTACCGGACACGCAACAGAGCGTCGTTGGGCGACTTCTTCACTTGCTCACGGAGCACCTTGAGGGCGCGTAGCGCCGGAGTGGAATCCTCGGCAACGAGTTGGTTCTGATACACGCTGTACGCGAAGTAGCCGCCAACAGCAAGAATCGCCAAGACCAGTATCGACGCGGTGATAGCGAGCGCCGGGTCAATCCAGTTTCGAGCGGTGCGAGCGCCAACTGAGGCAGACGCCGATGATTCACTCATTGAATGGGACCTCTTGTGTTGACGACGGATGCGCATTACACCTAGGTTTCCACTGTCGGTACCCGGCTGGCGCGAACAAGAACGTACTCGTCGAGGATAGTTTGTGTCAATAGTTACATTCGAAGGAATGGCCGATAACCGCCACGTCACACACCGACGTCGGGGTGGCATCTCACGCATAGAGCGGCGCCCTTGTATGGCGCAATCTGCTTGTCGAACGGATCTAGTGCGCCGTGGCAGTCATAGCAGAGGCGCAGATCGTGCCCCTGCTGGAGCTCCAACTTCTGAGCTGCCGCGGAGCTTCCGAAGTCCACATGACACTCAAAACATCTGTATAGGCGGCCGGCTGTCTTCTCGACCCCGAAATGCACGGCGTGCTCCGCGAAGTTCTTCTGCTTGATCTTTGTTGCCGGCTTTTGCTTCATCTGCTCGTGGCACGGGGTGCAGTTCTCTTCGCTCAACTCAGCCCGCTTCACCTTATCGTGATGACAGTTCTGGCACGTGTTGCGGTTTACGTGGCACACATTGCAGTCCTCACGACTGATCCCCGGCTCCGGCTTGTGGTCTTTCAGCCAGTCCGCAGGGTGTGGCATCACGGTCTTGTGGCATCGCTTGCACGAGGGAGAGTCGTGGCATGAGCCGCATGAGCCCTTCTGCGCGAGAAACAGTCCACCGTGGCTGCCCATCCACTTGGCATCCTTGTGGTCCTTGGGGATGACCACGGCCGATGTCTGCGTCGCACTGATCTTCTTCTTGCCTCGGTGGCATTCGACGCAGAACTCTGACTTGTGGCACATCGAGCAGTACTCGGGCGACGTGTTGGCGCGCTCCTTGTGCTTGCCCGCCTCGAAAGCCTTGGTGTGGTCAGCTGGCTTGAGCTGGAAGTCCTTGGGGTGGCACGCGTAACACTCCTCGGTGGCGATTTCGCCGGCTCGCGCGTGAGTGAGGCCGTGGCATCGGTAGCACGACAGCATGTCCGGGCGCCTGACTCTCTCCAGGCCGTGCCCGAACTGCGGATGGCACACCGTGCACTGGTAGTTGCGCTTGAGATGCTCGGCATGCGCAAAGATCACGCGGCCCGGCAAGAAGTCATCAACGTCCGGGTGGCAGTACACGCACTGGCCCATCGATGTCGGCTGATTGGGATAGACGTTCACTGAGGGCTTGTCGGGCTTCTTCTCAAGGATACCTAGGTATATCGACGGCATGGACCCCACATCGAGCTTGAGGGCCTTGTGGCACGTATCGCAGTCCTGTACCGAGTCATGACAAAGGATGCACTGGTTCGCATCCTTCTTGGCCCGATCGGCGTGCGGCTTCTTGGCCCAGGTCGCCACGTGGGTCGCCGGGCGCAGCTTGAAGCTCGGGGTGTGACACGCGCTGCACTCACTGGCAGCCAGCTCTCCGATGGGCCCGTGCGAGATGCCATGGCAATTGAAGCACGACTCCATGGGCGGCACGTAGGTCTTGCCGGATTCATGGGGTGATGCGACGTGGCACGCGGTGCAGCTGACCATGAGGTGGTTGCCGTGGCTGAACACCAGCCCGGGAATATTCGTCTCGCCCAATCGAAGGTGACAGGGCGCGCAGTTGCTCGCTTCCGCATCACCCGTGAGATCGATCGCATCAGGCACCTGGCCGGTGACCCTGTTCGGGGCGACAAGGATGAAGGCGGCGGCAGCCATCAAGGCCACCGCCACCCCCATGGAGATGTAGCGTTTAACGCTTAACCTTACGAGAACCACGATCCTATGCTCTGAAGGAACTGCCTGATCGGGTTGGACTCAGCGGCGTCCTTCTTCTGATGGATGAGATCGCCTGCCTGCTGCGCGAAGGATTCGTCCGAACCCTCGCCGTGACAACCCTCAGCACCGCACGTGCCAGCAAGGTTCTCCTTGGAGACCGCGGACTTGGGATCGCTTGATGGGAGGATCAAGTGGGTCCCGTGGCACTCCCAACACGCCGGCGAGTCTGTGGCACCCTTCTTGTACGCGGCGCCGTGATAGTAGTCGTCGTACGAGTCGTACTCGCTCTGATGGCAGCGGGCGCACACGCGGTAGGCTGAACCGTGCATGACCTGCTGCGCGTATGCGGTGTCTGTGCGCTGGATGTAGTGCCCGCCGTGGCAATCGGCGCACGTCGGCGGCTGAACCGTCGACTTGCCGTTCGCCGGCTTTGTCGTGCCCTTGATCCAGTCGTTCAGCGCCGTGGCGTGAGTCGATGCATCGAAGTCGGCGACAGCCTTCTTGGAGGCCTCCGCCATCTTCTCGTCATCGAACGCAGCGGCGGCGTGACAACCGCGACATGCGAGGCCCGCATTGATGTTCCACAATGGTGTGGCGTCCACGCCCTCTTCGTAGCGGTAGTCCGTGTGGCACTGCTGGCACGTGAGCGTTCCGTGGGTGGAGTCCTCAACGCCCTGGACCTGATAGGACTTGGGCTGTCCGCCCGAGGTCTTGGTCAGGTTCTCGTCGCCGTGACACGCGAGGCAACCTCCGGTTGAGTCGTAGATGTACGGCACTCCCGGTTCCCAGCGGATGCTTTCGGCCTCGTGGCAATCGACGCACCATGCTTTGTCATGGCACATCATGCACTTGGACTGAAGCTCCTTCTCACCCGGAGCAACGTGGGGCTTCTTGGCCCAGTCGTACGTGTGCCACGTCGGCCGCAAACGGCTGCGACTCGCGGTGTGACAATCCTCGCACTTGCCGGTGGCGAGCTCGCCCATCGGACCGTGCTGCAGTCCATGGCAGTTGAAGCAGCCACGCATCGTGGGCACCTCGGTGCCTTCGCGGCGGTGCGGGAAACGGGTATGACACCCGCTGCACGCAACAAGCTGGTGATAGCCATGCTTGAAGATGATCGCCGACGCAAAGTTCTTGGTGTCGGAGATGTTGCCGTGGCACGGGTCGCAGTTCTCCGCGTACACCTTGCCCCCAAGGTCGATGATGAGTGAAGCGTCATCGATCTGGACCTGGGCGAACGCCATGGTTGCGACACTCAGAACGAGTGTGAACGCGGCGACCGCGAGCGCAAGAGACAGCGACCTCCTCTGCGCTACGAATCCTGTGGTCATAAGCTTCGTACCCCTTCCCCTCCCGGACACCCGGGGATGTGTCCTACGTGAACCAGGAACTGATGTGGCCTAAGAACTCCTGGATCGATGCCTTGGTGGTCATGATGAACGAATAGACGACGTTCTCTTCGTACGCTTGCTGACGCTTGTGAATGAGGCCGGAGTAACTGATATACGTCTCATTAGTCATGCTATGACACTGGGCGCACGTTTCCTGCAAGTTGGACTCATGAACCTTTGCGCGACGATCGCTCGAAGGCAGGATGTCATGCCATCCGTGACACTGCCAACAAGCCGGTGCATCCGTCGCGCCTTCTTGGTATGCGGCGCCGTGGTAGTAGTCCGCATAGCTCTCCGAGAAGTCCTTGTGACACCTTCCACAGATCTGCTCACCCTCGGATCGAAGCTTCGCTTTGCCCTGTGGGTTTTCAGTCAGCGCCATGATGTCGTGACCGCCGTGACAATCTCCGCACAGCGGCTTTTCTGGTGCGTTCTTGTCAATCGTTTCGCCGGGCTGCGTCGCAATCGAGTGCACACCTTGGCTATATGCCTTCCACTGCTCCTGATGGCAGTTCTTGCATGACAGCTTGGCGGTGCGTGCCCACTCGGTCTGCTCGATGTTGTGCGGAGCCTTGTACGCGAAATCCACGTGACAGCCGGCGCACATGATCGAAGCATGCGGTCCGGCGTCAAGCGGCGTCGGATCCACCCAGTACGAAACCCATGTCGAACCCTTCACCCTGCCGAGGTTCTTGTCGGCATGGCAGACCATGCAACCCGACTTGCCCGCCGTGGGCAAGGTGAAGTTCAAATCATAATCCTGCGCCTGCGCCACGACCGGCAGCGCCCAGACCGCCGCCGCAACCAAGAGCGCCGCTATGATGCGTCGGAACAGGTGCATGAAAACGTGTACTCCTCGGCGAAGCTAGTGATGCTCTTCGGGACTCGTGTTCTCGCGATCCAAGAACGACAGCCCGAAGAAGTTCAGAAACGCCGGGAAGTCCTCGGAAAGCGAAAGGTATACGTGAATGGTCGTGAGGATGATGAACAGCCAGGTAATCACGTAGTGCGCGATCCGCATGTACCAACCTGCGAGATCGACGGAACCGACGAGCGCTCCGAGCCACCAGCCGACCAGGATCTCTCGCGGACTGTAGCCGAAGATGAACTTCTGCGAGATGAGCGAGAAACCCGTGAATGCCTGCATGATGAGCAACGGCGCAAAGATCGTGTACGTGCCCTTCTGCATGACATTGTACTTGGCCAGGTGCGGCTTGGATCCCTTCACGAAGATGTAATACAGGATGACCTTGGGCGCGGTGATGATGTCTTGCTTGGTGATGGCGAACTCACGATAGTCGCGCTGCGGTGAGGCAAACGCGTACCACAGTCGCCAGACCAGGTTGATGGTGACAACGATCATCGCGACGTAGTGCACGTAGCGCATCGGCGTACGCGCGCCATCCCACAGGCCGAGGAACCCGGGGAACCTGATGTACAGGCCTGAGAGCGCGAGCAGGATCATCGAGGCTACGTGCTGGAAGTGCAGGAACTTGGGGAGGAACGGGACCGGGGGGCCCTCATGACGCGGCCATTCCCATCCGACAAAGCGTCGCTTGGCTCGACCCGTGAGCATGTTACCGACAAAGTGCAGCGGCAACGCGATCAGGATGATCACATAAAGCGTAGTGAACACCACATCGAGCCAGACGTTCAGTTGCGTGAGATTTATCGCCGACACCCCCTACTCCCATTGGAGTCCTGCGACGCCGCCGGGGTCGACGTGCCGCTCTTTGTGGAAAGCGGCCCGTCGCGGACCGCTTTGGACACACGTGTCACCCGGGGCTCTATGCCGGTGCCCCAGACGCGCATCGCTGGTAACAGTAGTTACATGGTGAAGAATAGGGTTGGGGAGCGGTCAAGTCAACGCGAATGGCCGCTCAGATGGAGCATTTAAGCAGGGCGAAGGTACCCGTCAGGGCGTTGAAACGCGGTCCTCGATGGTGACTCGACGCTCGGGCTCGATGCCAGCGTCGGCCAGAGCCGCTATGGCGCCTGGCTCCTGGTCGGGCGGAATGCGCATCGCGATGCCGCACAGCGCGCCGAACGTCTTGGGTGCGGGCACCGGCACCGCTGCGACACCTGCAGCAAGCAAGACGCGCTCGGCGGCCAGCGCCTCGTGAGTGGTGCGAAAGCCGAGCGCCACGAAAGGCCGAGAGTGGGTCGGCAACTTGGCTCAGCCCCGGTCGTCGTCGTGCATCATGTCGACTGCGTCTTGAAGATGCGGCGCGATGCGCTCGAACGCAGCAAGCGTGGGTGCGAGGCCTCCGGGCAGGTTGATGATGAGGCTTCGGCCACGCGTCCCAGCTGTCGCACGCGACATGAGACAAGGGGAATCCGTGCCTCGGCTCGCTTCGCGAACCGCCTCAGCAATGCCGGGCACGGTACGCTCCACAATGCGCTCAGTGGCCTCGGGAGTGATGTCCCTGGGGCCCAACCCGGTCCCTCCGAGAGTCAGCACGATGTCGGCGCGCTCCATGTCAGCCATCTCAAGAAGCGAGGTGCTGACGCACTCCATCTCATCGGCGCAGACGTGATAGGCGACCACCAGCCAGCCGAGTTCCTCGCAGGCATCGATGATCGCTCGGCCGGATTCGTCCTCTGCAGTGCCGTCCGCGCACGAATCCGAGCAGGTCAGCACCGCGACTCGAAGATCGGACATCCCTATTCCCCCAATGCCTCGTTAAGATGGGCCACGAAAGCCTCGCCGGCCCGTGTCATGCTGCCACGCGGGGTCACGAGAAAGAGCGGCCGCTTCACGGGAAAGTGCGCGAAGGGCACGGGCACGACCGTCCCCAGTTCGATGGCCTTGGCTGCCACCCATGCGCTCACAACCGCGATCCCCAGCCCACCCTCGACCGCAGAGACGATGGCCTCTCCGGTCCCGAGTTCCATGACGACGCGCAGGTCTCCCGGGTCGACGCCGGCGGTGCGAAACACGTGCTCGGTGACCATGCGCGTACCGGAACCCGCTTCGCGCATGATGAAGGCCTGCTCGACGATCTGCTCCATGTCCACGCTCTTCTCGCTTGCAAGCGAGTGCTTGGGCGGGCAGATCATCATCAGATTATCGGTACCCAACTCGCGGAAGTGGACTTTCGATCCCGCGATGTCGGCTCCGGTCATGCCGAGATTAGCCTCGCCGGATGCGACCGCTTCGACCACCTCGGTCGTGTCCATGACGCGCAACGACACACCAACCTCGTCGTTGGCTGCAAGGAAGCTGCCCAGTATCTTCGGCAGGATGTACTGGCCCGGGGTCGTGCTTGCCGCAAGCTCCAAGCGACCCGACACGGTGCCTGAGAGACCGTCAATGGCTATGCGCGCAGAATCGAGCTCTCTGAGCATTCGCTCGGCGAATGGGAGCAGTAGGCGGCCAGCCTCAGTCACCTCGACGCGGCGGTACTTGCGATCCAGAAGCGTGACGCCCAGATCGGCCTCGAGTGCTTGGACCTGCATGGTGACCGCAGGCTGAGAGAGCCCCATGATCCGGGCGGCCGAGGAGAACGATCCATGTTCCACGACCATCACGAACGTGCGCACCTGCGAGATGTTCAGCGTGACTCCCCTGCTCGGACGCTGCCTTGTGAGAGACCATCGTACCGAACAGCGGGCCTTTGAGCGACGCTAGGTGCGTTCTTTGACCGTTTTAGCGAACTGCGCGCCCCATTCACGGGCGGCTTGCAGCTCCTCGGCGGAGGGCTTGTACTTCTGGGTGAAGGAGTCGTGCGGCATCTCGAAGCCGATCTCGAGCAGGCGCCCGTCCATCTGCTTGGTCGCGCCTGAGCTCCAGCCGTAGCTACCGAACGTGCCCGCGATCTTGCCGGGCGGTTTGACGCCGGACAGGTACTGCAGGTAGCCGGCGATGCGGAACAGCATCCCGTGATGCAAGGTCGGGCTGCCGAGGAGCAGCGCGCGCGAATCCATGAGGTCGAGGGTGACTTGCGAGATGAGACTCACGGCCATGTCGTACAGCACGACCTCGGTGCCCTCGGCCGCCACCCCATCGGCGATGGCGCGTGCGAGGATGTCTGTCGAGCCCCACATGGTCGAGTAGGCGACCACGATCTTGTCGCGCGTTTCGGATGCCGTCATGCGTCCGTAGGCCTCGATGACCTGGCCGATCGCCTCGCCGCGCCAGATCACGCCATGGCTGGGGGCGACGACCTCTAGCTCCCATCCGGACTCGACGACCTTCTCGACGGCCTTGGCGACCTGCTTGCCGATCGGCATGAGGATGTTCGCGTAGTACTCGGCCAGTTCGTGCAACGAAAGGTCCATGCCGACCTCGTCGGCGAAGCGCTCGGCGCATGCCATGTGCTGGCCGAACGCGTCGTTGGGCAGTAGGGTCTTGGACTCGGCGACGTAGGTGAACATCGAGTCGGGCCAGTGGACCATGGGCATCGGCATGAAGCGCAGCGTCTTGCCACCCAGGTCGATCACGTCGGCTGCGCCGACGGCGTCAACCACGAGGCCGTCGTGGTACTCGACGATCCCGCGCACCCCGCCTGCCGAGGCGACCACGCGAGCGTTGGGCATCGCGGCCATGACCGCGCGCAGGCCCGAGTTGTGATCGGGCTCGATGTGGTTCACGACAATGAGATCGATGTCAGCCGGATCCATGATGTCGGAGATGCGTGAGAGCAACTCCTCGACGAACTGCGTCTTCACCGTGTCCACGAGCGCGGTCATGTTCTCTCCGCGCACGAGGTAGGCGTTGTAGGTAGTGCCGCGCGGCGTCTCGTAGCCGTGGAAATCGCGCAGATTCCAGTCGATGGCGCCGACCCAGTCGATGCCGTCGGAAACCGGGATCGATCGCATGGACATGATGGCTCCTAGAATCGGATGTGGGATGTCAGGCTCTGGTGGATCCAGTTTCGGATGGCTCAACCGAAACATCTAGACCATAGGTCTTTTCCCAACGGTGCACGTTGGTGGACATCAGGCGGGTCTGCGCGTAGGCGTGGGCCTCAGATGCGATCTGCTCGCGCAGGTCGGGACTTTCGATCAGTCGCCGCAGATGTTTGAGCCAGTCTTTGGTGTTACGCGCAAGATAGCCGTTCACGCCTGGTTTGATGGAGCCGATGTAGGACTGGACCTGGGATGCAACCGTAGGAATGCCAACAATCGAGTACTCGACGAACTTCAAATCGCTCTTGCAGCGATTGAAGCGCGTGTCCTGCACCGGCGCAACGCCAATGTCGAAGCCTTGCAGAACGGATGCGTATTCCTCGACTTTGACCCAAGGAACAAGCTCAATGCGCGGATGGGGATCGGACCATTGTTCAGGCGCCCCGGCAAGTCGAACAGTGAGCCGGGGATACTCATCAAGAAGCTGTTTCATAACTGGCAGGATAATCCTCATGTCCGCGACATGGCTGGGGCTGCCCGCCCAACCGAGCACGAGGTCATCTCCACTATTGGGCAACTTGCGTTCGGCCGGCCAGTGCTCGTCAGGAAGCATATTTCGAAGCACCCTAACATTCGCGTTCATGGGCCTGACGACTTGCGCGAGTTCCTCGGTGCTCACCGTGACGACACTACATTCACGGACGATGCGATTCATCTCACCCAGCCGCTCAGCCGTCCAATACGACGCTGCCGGATTCTCCGGGTGTATCGCCCAGTAGTCATCATCAGTTTCAAAGACCGTGGTCGCACCACGCTTGTTCATGTCCTTGATCACTTCCAGCAATCCCGGCCGGTGATTGTGGACGACGATGAGGACATCAAGGTCGGCGAGCATCCGCTCATCCGGCCTATCCGCCAGGATCACGTCGTGACCTAGCGTCTTCAACGCCATTCCCGGTGCATGTCCTCGATACCAGATTGACCCACAGTATGAGTCGACCACGTATAGAATCTTCGCCATCAGATTGCATCTCCTATCTTGCGTGCCATGAACCCCTCAAGAGCATCATCCCATTTGCGCATGCCTACGCCCAAGCTCAGCGCCTTGCCACAATCGAGCACAGAGTTGCTGGGGCGCGCCGCCACAGAGGGGAACGCATCGGCAGTCACCGGCTCGAGAGTGGGCGAAAGCCCTGCAAGCCGCAGCACCTCACTCGCGAGCTCGAACCGGGAGCATGAGCCAGCGCCAGCAAGATGATAGAGGCCCGCTGCGCCAGCCTCGGAAAGTCCGAGCAGGGCCGTCGCTAGGTCGACGGTATAGGTCGGAGAACCAATCTCGTCAGTCACGACCGAGAGGTGATCTCGCTCCCGCGCGAGCGATAGGATCTTGCTCGGGAAGTTGACCCCGCCGGGCCCGAAGACCCACGCGGTGCGCACGATGAGCGCCTCGGGATACGCCGTAGCCACCACGATCTCTCCCGCGAGTTTCGATGCCCCGTACACGGACAGCGGATTCGGGGTGTCGGTCTCGACGTACGGGCCGTCCTTGGTGCCGTCGAAGACGAAATCGGTCGAGACGTGCGCGAATGCCATACCTGCATCCCGGGCCGCTGTGGCAAGGTTGAGGGCTCCCAGCTCATTCACGCGAAAAGCGGTGTCGGGGTCATCCTCGGCAGCTTCGACGTTAGTGTAAGCCGCAGCGTTTGCGAGAAGGCCGGTCTCGGTCGGGGCCAGCGTGCCTGCGAACTGCGAGACGACGCGGGCGACCACATCGGGATCGGTGATGTCGAACTCACTTTCGGGCGGTGCGGTGAACGGCGTGCCGCGCTCGGCCAGCACACACTGCAGAGCCGTGCCGAGCATGCCTCCCGAACCAGCGATAAGGACGCGCGAGATCATGCGTCGGGCCGGTCCTCGTACCAGCGGTTACGCCAGTCGGCGAACTCCTCGGTGTGATGCTTGATCTTGGACCACCACCACGCATTGTCCCGATACCAGCGGATGGTGTCGCGCAGCCCGGCCTCGAATTCGACTTCGGGGCTCCAGCCCAGCTCGCGCGACGCCTTCTCACACGAGATCGAGTAGCGGAAGTCATGCCCGGGTCGATCGGCGACCTGCCGCACGGTGGTGTTCCAATCGAGTTCGAGCTCATCGAGAATGATCTGCGTGATCTCCCGGTTGGTGCGCTCGTTGCCGCCACCGATGTTGTAGACCTGCCCGAAAGTGCCGCGCAGCAATGCTGCCTCGATGCCGTCACAGTGGTCATCGACATGCAGCCAGTCGCGGATGTTGAGACCCTCGCCGTAGAGCGGCAGCTGCTCGCCCTCAAGTGCATTTGTCACGAACAACGGGATGAGCTTCTCGGGGTACTGGTACGGGCCGTAGGTGTTCGAGCCGCGCGTGATGATGACCGGTGTGCCGTAGGTGGCGAAGTACGCGAGGACCTGCAAGTCACCCCCGGCCTTGCTCGCCGAATACGGGCTCGACGGGCGGATATGGTCGCTCTCGCAAAAGCTGCCCTCGTCGGTCGAGCCGTAGACCTCGTCGGTCGAGACCTGGACCATGCGCTCGATGCCGCGCTCCCGCACGATCTCGAGCAGCGTATGGGTGCCGAGGATATCGGTATGCAAGAACGCCTCGGGCTCGGCGATCGAGCGGTCCACGTGGGTCTCGGCGGCAAAGTTCACGATCGCGTCGATGCCGCCGGACGCATCGATCGCCGCATCAACGGCCTCGTGGTCGCCAATGTCCGCGCGCACGAAGCTGTAGCGTGGGTCGTCGGCGACAGGGAGCAGGTTGTCGAGGTTGCCAGCGTAGGTCAGCTTGTCGAGACAGACGATCTCCCAGTCAGGATGTTTGCCGAGCATGCGGCGTACGAAGGCACTGCCGATGAAACCGGCACCTCCACAGACAAGCAGCCTCATCCGTTCTTCACTCCCCAGTCATAGCCGATCTGAGGGTCATCGAACGGCCGACGGTGTTCGTCGGGCTCATCGTAGTTGTAGAGCTCTGTGGGCACGTTGACGATGAATGCGGGCTCGGTTCCGACCGGGGTGAAGCCGTGGTACACACCGGGCGGGATGATGACCATGCGCTGGCGCTGCCAGCCGATGACGAACTCGTTGGTCTCTCCCTTGGTGGGCGAGCCCTCACGCGTGTCGTACAGCACAACCTTGGCCATGCCGCCGACGCACACGAAGTGGTCAGTCTGCAGCTTGTGGTAGTGCCACGCCTTCACGACGCCTGGGTAGACCATGGTCACATAGACCTGACCAAAGCGCTCGAAGTCCGGGTCGTCTGAGCGCCACATCTCCATGAGCAGCCCGCGCTCATCGGGCATGACCTTGAGGTCTTTGATGATGACGCCTTCGATCATGGGAGCTCCCTCATGCCGAGGAGATCGGGCGGGCGCTCAGCCCAAGTCGACCTCCGAGTTGTCACCTATCATCGCACGGACGGCGTGCTGGACGGCAGGGGTACGGCGAACCACGGAGTTCACGCCAAGAAGCGAATCCGACATGCGTGCGCCGATATTCTCGATTCGCGAATCGCGCAGCATGATCGAGTGCTCAACCTCGCTGCCCAGGACCTTGCAGCCGTCGCCCACTGAGGTGTAGGGGCCAATGTATGCGTTGCGGATCTCGCATCCGTGGCCAATGATTACCGGTCCACGCACAACCGAATCAATGATGGTGGTGTGTTCCCCGATGCCGACACGGCCATGAATGGCTGTTCCCTCACCCGGCTGCGAGACCTGGACCGGCGCCATCGCATCGAGCATGATGCGGTTGGCCTCAAGCATGTCCTCAAGTTTACCGGTGTCTTTCCACCAGCCACCGATGACATGCGGGCGAACGATGCGGCCGTTGTCGACAAGCCACTGAATTGCGTCGGTAATCTCAAGCTCACCTCGAGGTGAAGGCTTGATGGCATTGACCGCCTCGAAGACATCGTTGCTAAAGAGATACACACCTACGAGCGCTAGGTCGCTGGGCGGGTCTGCGGGCTTCTCGATCAGACGGATGATCTGACCTTGAGCCCCGAGCTCCACCACACCGAACTGACTCGCGTTTGGAACGTGCGCGAGCAGTATCTGGGCCTCGCAGCCACCGTCGCGAAACTCATCGACAAAGCGCGTGATGCCGCTGGCGATGAGATTGTCGCCCAGATACATCACGAACGGATCGCCCGCCATGAAGTCTTCTGCGATCTTGACCGCATGCGCGAGGCCAAGGGGGGCCTCCTGCGGGAGGTAGGTGATGGTGGTGCCCCAGCGAGAACCGTCGCCGAGGGCGGCACGGACCTCGTCGGCGGTGTCGCCCACGATCACGCCGATGTCAGTGATGCCCGCGTCGCGTATCGCTTCAATCGCATAAAAGAGGATCGGCTTGTTGGCGACCGGAACGAGTTGCTTCGCGCGCGTGAAGGTGATGGGTCGAAGACGCGTGCCCTTACCGCCAGCGAGGATGAGTGCTTTCATAAAGCCATGGTGCCTGTAGAATACGCGCATGACAACCCTGCCGAATGCGGCCACCACATCCGGCACGTCTTGGACCAGGAGGGC